>JAFGIH010000436.1 GCA_016929985.1 Thermoleophilia bacterium
GCTCGGCCCAGAAGGCTGCTACCGGGCGATCAGCACTGGGACCTTGGCGTACCGCAGCACGCGCTCCGACGTAGAGCCCAGCAGGAGGTTGGCGAACGCGCCGCGTCCCCGGCTCCCCATGACGATGATGTCTGCACGGTGTTCTTCGGCAGCGTCGAGGAGGCCCTGGGCCGGCACTGTGTCGGGGATGGAGACGAGCGTTGTGATACCAAGCTTGGTGAGGCGCTCCACCACGGGATTGATGAGCCTGCGTACCTCGCTGGGTTTGGAGGTCATGGGCATATGCCCGAAGGCGTGACAGACGATGATGGCGGCGTCGTACTTCCGGGCCAGACTGATGGCGAGAGCGACGGCCTTTTCTGAGTCGTCGGAGCCATCGTAGCCAAGCAGGATCTTGCGAAAGACCTTCTCGTCCATCCGTGTCCTCCCAGCACGCCTGTGTGGGCACTGCCAGTATAGCAGCACGGTATACTTCCCCCATGAACAGAAGTGCTAACCCAGAAGCATCAAACGAGTTGTACGGCACGGCTGCGATCCGCGAGAACAAGCTCCAGTCGTGGCCCAATCCACACCCGGAGAGACCATATCTGGTCGCTTTCGACATCCCTGAGTTCACCTGCCTCTGCCCGCGCTCGGGCTTCCCCGATTTCGCGCTCGTCAAGATCCGCTACCAGCCACGCGAGCTCATCGTGGAGCTCAAGTCGCTCAAGCTCTACATCAATGGCTACAGGGATCGCGCCGTGTCGCACGAGGCGGCCGCGAACCAGATATTGGATGATCTCGTCGCGCTGCTGCAGCCTCAGTGGATGCGGGTCATCGCCGAGTTCTCAGTGCGCGGCAACATCAAGACCGTGGTCCGAGCGGAACACGGAGTGAAGGAGCGGATGTGAGCCGCCGGGCGGCTGGGGCCGCGGCGGCCGCGGCGGCCGGCCCGGCTCCCCTGCGCGGTGAGGCCCCGGCGCCGGGTGGCCCGGCCACGCCGGTGCACTGCCTGCTCTTGAGCGGAGGTCTCGACTCGGCCACTCTGGCTGCATGGATCGCAGAGCACCACCCCGGTGAGCCGATTGCAGCCTACACCTTTCTCTACGGCCAGAAACATGCCGTTGAGCTGGAGGCCGCCCATGCCGTCGCGGCTTTCTACGAGATGGAGCATCACATGGTGGCGTTGCCGCCCATCCATGGGTCGGCGCTCACCGACCCGGAGGTTGCGCTGCCCGAGGGGCGCGACCTGGACTCCGTGCGGGGCGTGGCGCCCTCGTACGTGCCGGCGCGCAATCTGCTGTTCTTGGCGCACCTCGCTGCTGTGCAGGATGCCGGTGGCCCGGGGGTCCTCTGGATGGGGGTGCATCACGACGATCACACCGGTTACCCGGATTGCCGGCCGGAGTTCATCCAGGCGGCCGATCAGGCGGTGCGGCTGGGCACCCAGCATGAGTTACGGGTGCAGGCCCCCTTCGTGCATTGGGCCAAGGCTGACATCGTCCGTTGGGGGCTGCAGCACGGGGTCCCTTATGAGCTCACCCACTCCTGCTACCAGGGCCGCAGGCCGGCGTGCGGAGTGTGCGACACGTGCCAAGCTCGGCTGCACGCTTTCGCCGCGGCCTGCGCCACCGATCCCATCCCGTACGAGGACGGCGAGGCTCGCGACGCGACAGGCCCTGCCGCGGTCGGGGCCGGCGGAGCGCCGGGCCGGTCCGGCGCCACAGGGAGCGCCCGATGAAGACCACCATCACCATTTCCACCACCTTCGCGGCAGCTCACCGGCTCCCCGACCACGAGGGCAAGTGTTGCCGCCTGCACGGGCACACGTACGGCTTGCAGGTGACCGTGGAGGGGACGCCGCAGCAGGCGGGCCCGGCTACCGGCATGGTGATGGACTTCGAGGAGTTGCGCCGGCGGGTCGCCGAGCTGGTGGTGGATCGTCTCGACCATCAACTGTTGAACGAGGTCTTCGACTTCGTGCCCACATCCGAGGCGGTAGCCGCCTGGGCTTTCGAGCGCCTACAGGAAAGCGGCCTGCCGGTGGCGCGGGTCCGTCTGGCAGAGAGCCCCAACTCCTACGTGGACGTGACCGCCTGACCGGCCGGCTGCGGCCGTCCGTCGCTCTGCGGCCAGATCGATCTGCGCGATGACGGCCCTCCGCGTTCTAGAGATCTTCGACTCCCTTCAAGGGGAGGGATACTGGACCGGCGTCCCCATGGCCTTCGTGCGTCTGGCGGGCTGCAACGCGCCGGAACTGGGGCTGGGCTGCACGCAGTGGTGCGACACGCCCGGGAGCTGGGACGCCCACGGGGGAGAGGAACTCGACGTTGCGGACGTCATCGGCCGGGTGCACCTCCCGCGCCTCTGCATAACCGGGGGCGAACCCCTGCTGCAGGCCGCGGGTGTGGCCGCTCTACTGGCCGAGGCGCGGCGCCGCGAGATCCGGGTGCACGTCGAGACAAACGGGACGCTCGACCCGCCCGCGGAGCCGCCGCCGGGCGGCTCGGATGTGCATACCCGGGCCGCCCCGCCGCCGGGCGGCGCCTCCGACCTCCAACGTTTCGATTGGGCGGTGGTGAGCCCGAAGCCGCCTCACTACACCGTCGCTCCAGGGTGGGACGGGCTGGTGGACGAGCTGAAGCTCATCGTGGACGACCGGCTCGATGCGGCCACCGCGGAGCGGCTGGCCGAAGAGCATCCCGAGGCCTTCGTCTCAGTTCAGCCCGTCTGGGAAGAGGCGCCGCCCGCCGCGGCCCCGGGCCCGGCGGCCGGCCACGGCTGTGCCTCGGTGGAGCGGGCCGTCGCTCTCGTCATGGCCCACCCGGACTGGCGTCTGTCACTGCAGATGCACAAGTTGCTCGGTATCCGTTAGCTGGGCCCCGTCAGATGATGTGACTCTCGGCGAGGATGCCGCCGTCCACCGCCAGCTTCTGCCCGGTGATGAACGCCGATTCGTCCGAAGCCAAGAAGA
>JAFGIH010000437.1 GCA_016929985.1 Thermoleophilia bacterium
GAACTCCTCGAGGGGATACTTGTCGGCGCGCTTGTTGTCGAAGGACTCGAGCATCCTCTGGCGCTGGGTGTCATCCACGGCTGTCACCCCCCCTTAGCACGGCGGCGGCTTCCTGTATGGCTTTGATGTGCGCGGGGTAGGTGCCGCAGCGGCACAGGTTGCCCACCATGGCTTCTTTGATGTCATCCACAGTGGGATCGGGATTGCGGTCAAGAAGAGCCTTGGCGGTGACCACGAAACCGGGAGTGCAGAAGCCGCACTGCATGCAGCTGTGCTTGATGTAGGCGTCTATGAGGGGGTGTTTTGATCTGGCGATGCCCTCTACGGTCTCGATGGGTCTGCCCCCACATTCGACGGCCAGCATCATGCAGGAGAGGACCGGCCTACCATCCATGATCACGGTGCAGGCGCCGCACGCGCCTTCGCCGCAGAATTCCTTTGTCCCGGTCAGTCCAAGCTTCTCAGAGAGCACGTACTGGAGGGTCCACTGGGGCTCCACTCGTACGGTGTGAGTCTCCCCGTTGACAATCAGGTCCACGGTATCCTCCGATACGGCTCTCGTCTGTTCGACCGTCGCCATTCTTCACCACCCCCTGATGTGCAGACTCTGCAATACGGCTTTGTGGCTCAAGCTCCACAATAGTACTCATCGGGCGCTGAGGCTACGGCTATCCGGCATCGTCCTCCGGCGCCATGGCGCGATCACATAACTGGCTGATATTGAGCACCGGGATCCCAAGTCCCGCTCGTCGGACCCCGTAGGCGAGTTGCATCATGCACGACGGACACTCGGTGATCGCCACGGACGCGCCGGTGGCGCGTACGAAAGCCGTCTTGCGATCGATGATGGCCGCCGATGTCTCCGGGTGCATCACTGCATAGGTGCCGGCGGCTCCGCAGCAGGAGTCCGACTCGTCCATCTCTTTGAACTGTACTCCGGGTAGCGAGCGCATTATCTCTCGGGGCTGGGAGACCACGTTCTGGTACCGGCGTCCCAGATGGCAGGGATCGTGGTAGGTGACGACCGTCACGGCGCCTGGCTCCGCCGCCGCTTGGCCCGGCGCGCCGGCCACGGAGGCCGCGGCGGCTCGCTCCAGCGGCGCCGCGAGCCCGCCCTTCTCTATGACGAACTCGCTGAAACTGCGGACCTTATCCCCGAGCGCCTGGGCGCGCTTCGACCACTCGGCGTCGTCCGCCAGAAGATGTGGGTACTCCTTGAGATGGCCCGAACAGCTTCCACACTCCGAGACGATAGCTTCGAAGCGGGCTGGATCGCCGAGTCGTCGTAGGTTCTCCCGGGCCAGCGCGGCCGCGGCCTCCAGGTCGCCGTAGCCGTAGGCGGCGAGACCGCAGCAGCAATTGTCCAAGACCTCCACGGCGAAGCCCATGCGTTCCAGCACCCGAACGGTAGCCTCGCCTACCTCAGGCAGAACGTAGTTGTAGCCGCACGACATCCAGTAACCCACCAAGGGGCGGTCGCCGGCGGTCCGGGATGCGTCGACCGACGCCGGCACCGGCCCAGCGTCTGCCGCCACGGGCCCAGCGGCCGCCGCCAGCGGCCGGCGCTTGGCCAGGCGTGAGGTCAGGAGCTTCCCCGGTTTCGCGGAGCCCAACTCCAGCGCTCTCTCCAGCTTGGGGCTGAGCAGGCCGACGAGGCCCGCCCGCCGCGCCACCTCGACAAACCCGGTTTTGCGGAAGGCCCACACCGATCTTACGATAGCCCTCATCAAGCGCGGACGCGGAAGCAGGCTGCGGAACACCCGGCGCTGCCAGAAGCTCCGGCCGAATCGCTCGGCATAGGCGTGGCGGAACGAGATGACTATCTCATCTGTCCTCATGGCGGGGAAGCAGTTGTCCGCGCAGGCGCGGCAGAGCAGGCAGTTCGAGAAGGCATCTTTCTCTTGGGGCCCGATCTCCAGATGGTCCTCGAGGATGTTCCGGTAGAGGGCCACTTTGCCTCGAGCGACGTACGCCTCACGCCCCGTGGCTCGGAAGATCGGACAGGATGGCTGGCAGAAGCCGCACTTGCTGCAGGTCATGACGTGATCGCGGAGCGCCTCGAACTCCTGGGGAGGCCCGTCTGTGCTTCGTCGATCATCCGCGCCGCCTGTCTGCAGGCTGTGAGCCGACTGTCCGTCGCCGTTCACTAGATGCCCCCCACGAACCGGCCGGGGTTGAGTGTGCGGCGGGGATCGAACCGCTGCTTGATGGCCCTCATCAGTCGCAGGGACGCGCCGGCGTCTCCCCAAGCATCCAGACCCGGCGTCAGCGACAGTAGGTCGGCAACTACGGCGAGGCCGCCACCGCGCGCGGTGGCGGCCTCGCGGGCCGCTACCACCCAGTCTGAGAGCGTCCGCGCCCGGTCGGTCAAGTCCTGCCCGTCTACCTCCCAGAGATCCACGATGCCGGATCCTGCGTTGACCTGGTACTCAAGCGCAAGGCCGTGCGCGCGTCCCAAAGACAGGGCTGCATCCGCGAATCGACACGTCTCGCTCACCGGCACGGCGGCTCGGACCCTGACGGGCGCCTCGTCGTGAGATGGTGCTCTGTCTCCACCGGGGGCCCCGCGACCGGTAAGGTTTTCCAGCACCGCCTCCATGTCTTCATCGCCAAGCCGGATGGTCCCCCGGGACCGCGACCAGCCCGATACGTCGGTGAGGGAACGATCGAGCGCGGCCGGATGACCGGCGAACCCGGCGAGCAGGACGCACTCTCCCTGGTCCTTCGAGCCCGTCAGCGGCGTACTTGTCCCCAGTCGAACGGCGAGCGAGGGAGGGACGACCTGCAACACCAGAGGTTGCAGACCGGAGTCGAGGACGCGTGAAATGAGGCCCGCGGCTTCTTCGAAAGACGGCGATGGAATGACCAACATGCCGTGAGCTTCGGGGCGAGGGAGGAGGCGGACCGTCACCTCTGTGATCACTCCGAGAATGCCGAACGACCCGACGAAGAGCTTGCTCATGTCGTAGCCGGCCACGTTCTTCATGGTGCGGCCGCCGAACTTCACCTGCGTTCCGTCGGCCAGCGTGGCCTTCAGCCCAAGCACCAGGTCTCTCACCCGCCCATATCCGGTACCGCGGGCCCCTTGGTCGCCGGTGGCGGCGACACCGCCGACTGTGGCTCTGTCCGGGCAGCCGGCATCGAGGGGAAGAACGCGATCTGCCTGCCGCGCGCTCATTCGCACCTCGGCCACGGTGAATCCCGCCGATGCTGTGACGATGAGGTCGTCGGCGTCGACGTCGCAGCGGGAGCGCATC
>JAFGIH010000438.1 GCA_016929985.1 Thermoleophilia bacterium
CGCGGCGAAGAGATGATGAAGGGCGTGCGCGAAGGGAGAGCCAAATATGGCGACATGGAATAAGCATGTAGCGATCGGCAAACCCGTCGGAGTGGGCAAGGGCATCGGGAAGGGCATGAAGGCCGCCTTCCAGAACGACCCCAAAGCGCTCGCCATCCTGGAAGACATGCAGTTCCCCGAAATCGAGTGGTTCGTCGACAACATGTTCGACCGCATGGTGGAGTGCGGCATCGCCGAGCAGAACGGCGCCTGCGTGGCGGCGGCCCTGGCGGCCGAGGGCTTCGTGCCGGTGATCAACAACTTCCTTTTCGCGGGCATGAGCCGGGCCTACAACCAGATCCGGCAGAGCATCCTGGTCGACCGCTTCAACGTGAAGTTCATCGCCCGCGAGGGCGTCTGGGGCGAGGTGGGCGTGTCACACGCCACCATAGAGGGCTGGGGGAGCCTGCGGGTGCTGCCCAACCTGGTGATGATCAACCCGGCCGACGCCGTGGAAGCCGAAAAGGCCAGCATCGCCATGATGCAGTACATGGGGCCGGCGGTCATCAAGCAGGAGATGAGCCCCGACCCCTTCAGCATCTTCACCGACGACTACCAGTTCGACATCGGCAAGGCCTACTCGCTGCGCGACGGCAAGGATGCCACCATCGTGGCCACCGGCTACCTGGTCACCGAGGCTATCAAGGCCGTCGACCTCCTGGAGAAAGACGGCCTCGACGTGGGCGTGCTCAACGTCAGTACCCTCAAGCCCATCGACGTGGAGGCGATCGTCGCCGCGGCCGAGCGCACCGGCGCCATCGTCACCGCCGAGAACTCCAGCGACATCAACGGTCTCGGCGACGCCGTGGCCTGCGTGCTCTCCGAGAACCTGCCCACCCCGCTCGTCAAGGTGGGTGTGGAAGACGAGTTCGGCCAGTCCGGTCTCATCACCTCCGAGAGGGACGAGCTGATGGAGCACTTCGCCCTGAGCGCCGCCGACATCGCGGTCTCGGTGAAGGAGTGCATCGCGAAGAAGGAACGGCTGCAGCAGGCCGGGCTCTTGAGAGGAGGTTCGCGATGAGGGCGCTGGTCATAGGCGGCAGCGGCCTCTTTGGCAAGAAGACCTGCCAGGCGTTGCTGAACGACCCCGACTTCGACCGGGTGGTGGCGTTCGATGTGGTGCCGCCCTCCGACGTGTTCATGCAGAACGTCGCTGCGCCGCAGGGCGACCGCTACAAGTTCGTGAGGGGCGACATCTCCGACCTGGAGCAGGTATTGGCGGCGGCCAGCAGCAACGCCGTCGACCGCATCGCCAACTACGCCATGATCCTCTCGAAAGACCCCTATCCACGCGAGAACACCAAGATCGGCGTGCTGGGCATGTGCAACGTGTTCGAAGCCGCGCGCCTGCTCGGTATCAAGCGGGTGGTGTACGCGAGCTCCGAGACGGTGTACGGCGAGCAGAAAGACTACGGCGACCGCGAGATCCGCGAAGACGACCGTCTCATGCCCTACGAGCGGAGCTTCTACGCGCTCGCCAAGTGCTTGGCTGAGGTGGTGGCCTCCGAATACGATCAGCTGTACGGCATCAAGCCCACAGCGCTCCGCCCCACCATCGGGTACGGGCACGGCGGCAAGAACCCCCAGTTCGTGCGTTGGTTCTCCGACATCGTCTCGCTGCCGGCCATCGGGCAGCCGGCTCGCTTCGACGTGACGGGCGACTGGCTCTTTTCGCTGGTGAAGTCCGACGACGTGGCCGAGTTCGCGCACATCGCGCTGAAGGCGCCGTCATCGCCCCACCCGGCGTACAACATCGGGGGGCCGCCCTACAGCCTCAAAGACGTGGCGGCGGTGGTGAAGAAGTACATCCCCGACGCCCAGATCACCTTCGGCACCGAGTCGGAGGATTGCGAGCTGCCGTGGAAGGTCAGCGGCGAGCTTGCCAAGCAGGATTTCGGGTTCGAGGTGACGCCGCTCGACGAGGCCGTGAAGTTGCACATAGCCGAGGCCCGACTGGAGGCCGGATTGGAGCCGCTCAGTCTTTGACAGCGATGGAGTCGAGGATGAGCTCCAACATCGTGTTGGAGCGCTCCTCGTTCCATCTGTGGCTGAGTCCCATGAGCTGAGCGATATCCTCGGTCCATGCCCGGCTGACTATCATCCAGGCTATCTGCTCGGGGTCCACAGCCTCGACGATGGCGCCTTCGCGCTGCCCTTCACGTACGAGCTCGGACAGACTCTCGACCAGTAGCAGGTGTTTGTCGCCCACAGCCTCACGCAGGCCCTCCTGACGAGGGGCGGCGATGAACTCGAAGAGAGCGAGGACGGATCTGTCGCTTTCCGACGCGACCAATTCGGAATGGCGGTGCCCGATCTCCCGCAGCCGCTCCAGGGCAGTCCCCTCGGTGACATCGCGGTGGAGCGCCGTGCGCCTCTCGATGAGGACCCCCAGCGCCGCCAGCAGGATCTCTCTTCGGTTGGCGAAATGGGCGTAGAGGGCAGGCGGCGTCACGCCTACGGTGGAGGCGATGCGGGTGAGCGTGGCGCCCGTGACCCCGTACTCGGCCACCAGGTCGAGGGTCACGTCGATGATCTGCTGCCGTCTCTCCTTGCCTGTCGGACGGCGTCTTGCCGGCCGACCGGAGCGCTTTCGGTCGTTCTGGCCTGTTTCTCGCATGTAGACAAAATACCAGATGGCGTCGCGGACGGCGCCGTATTCCTTAATGGGCCTTTATTTAGTAGAGTCAGAGGTGGTCTCCGTCGGACGGACTAGGGAGGGTAGTCACATGAGAGCGGCTGTCTGCTACGAGTTCGGCAAACCTCTTGTCATCGAGGATATCGAGATGCGGGCGCCTCGCCCCGATGAGGTCAAGGTCAAGGTGGCCGTCACCGCCATCTGCCACAGCGACATACACGACATCCAGGGCGATCTCCCCGGCGGGCTTCCTTTCGTGGGCGGGCACGAGGTGGCCGGGCGCGTTGCCGAGGTGGGAGCGAGCGTCACCTCGTTCGCCCCGGGCGACAGGGTGATCGTCAGCCTGCTTGAATCCTGTGGCAAATGTCTCTACTGCGTCACCGGCCGGCCGTTCTTCTGCGAGACCAAGGTCACCTACGACGTGAGGGGGACGCTCACGAACCAGCGGGGAGAGGACGTCATCCAGAAGGCCCGCGTGGGCGGTTTTGCCGAGTATGTTCTCGTCCACGAGTCGCAACTGGTGAGCATCCCGGACGATCTGCCCATGGAGGTGGCGTCTCTCCTTGCCTGCGGCGTCAGCACCGGGTTCGGGGCCGTTGTCAACCGGGCCAAGGTGCCGCCCATGAGTAGTGTGGTGGTCATAGGCGCCGGGGGAGTGGGGCTCAATTCCGTGCAGGGTGCTTTGACCTGCGGCGCTAACCCGATCATCGCCGTCGACATCCTCGATTCCAAGCTGGCACGCGCCAAGGAGTTCGGTGCGACTCACGGGGTGAACGCCACGGCTACCGACGCGGTCGCCGCCGTCCGGGAACTGACCGGCGGCCGAGGTGCCGACTACGTGTTCGTGACGGTGGGTAGCGCGGCCGCTCTCCAGCAGGCCGTTGCCATGCTGACCCGGGGAGGGTGGGCCGTCATGGTGGGCCTGCCCCCGGTCACCGATCCCCCCTTCACGCTTCCGGCGGGAGAACTCTCCTTCACCGAGAAGACGGTCACCGGCGCCTTCATGGGCTCGGTATGCCTCCAGGTGGACATCCCCAAGATCATCGCCCTCTACAAGGCAGGCCGCTACAAGCTCGACGAACTCATTGCCGGGCGCTATCCCTTAGAACGCATCAACGAAGCCCTGGAGTCCTCGGCCGCAGGCGAGGTGCTGCGTAATGTGATCACAATGTGATCATGTTCAGATAGAAGCCCCGAATTTGTCGCATGACAAGTAATACAAAGGCGGGACGGAGAGGTATTCATCCCTGCTCCTGACGGATACAATGTGTAGGTCGGGCTAATCGAGCGCGAAAGGTGCGCGGCCATGATCTATGGGTATGCCGGGAGACTCCTCTTTGTCGATCTGACCACCGGGACTCTCACCGAAGAGTCTCCCGATGAGGCCTTCTATCGTGGTTGCATCGGCGGCACCGGTATCGGGGCCCAGGTGCTCATGACTCGCATGAAGCCCGGCGCCGATCCGCTGGGTCCCGACAACATGCTGGGCTTCGTCACGGGGCCGCTCACCGCGACCGGGGTCTACGGCGGAGGCCGGTTCATGGTCACCACCAAGTCGCCCCTCACCGGCGGCTGGGCCGACTCCAACGCGGGTGGCACCTGGGGGCCGGAGTTGAAGACCGCCGGCTACGACGGAGTCTTCTTCAGCGGCGTGGCGGAGAGCCCCGTCTGCCTGGTCATCGACGCCGGAAAACCCCGGCTCGTCCCGGCCGCGCATCTGTGGGGCAAGGACACTTACGAGACCGAAGACACACTGCAGGCTGAGCTGGGTGGCGAGGGGGTCTGGAAGATCTCCTGCATCGGCCCGGCCGGCGAGCAGTGTTCGCGCCTTGCCGGCATCGTCAACGAGAAGGGCCGTATCGCGGCGCGCTCGGGCGTGGGGGCCGTCATGGGCTCGAAGAAGCTCAAGGCCGTGGCCGTGCGGGGTAAGAAGGGGGCCCGCATCGGGGTGGCCGACAAGGAAGGCCTCAAGGCCGTCCAGAAGGACTACAGCGAGCAGATCAAGAAGAGCGGGTTCCTCTCGGGCCTGTCGGCTGCGGGCACGGGCAGCGCGGTCAGCTTCCTCATCTCCATCGGCGACTGCGCCACCAAGAACTGGGCCGCCACCGGCGCGGATTCCATGCCTACGGCCAACAACCTCGACTCTGCCAACATGGACGTCTACAAGATCAAGCCCTACGGCTGCCACAGCTGCCCTGTGCGGTGCGGCGCCCTGGTGAAGGTCGAGGAGGGTCCCTACGCCACCCAGGACGAGACGCACAGGCCTGAATACGAGACCCTCGGCGCGCTGGGCGC
>JAFGIH010000047.1 GCA_016929985.1 Thermoleophilia bacterium
CCGGCGTGCACCTCGATCAGCGGCACTCCGCGGTCGATCTCAAGGGGAGGACATCGCTATGCTCAAGAAGACTGCCCTACTCACACCGATGGCGGCCAAGCGGGGGAGGCGCCTTCTAACAGCCCTGGGCATCGCGGTCCTCGTGATCGCGCTCACGGTCTCGGCTGTATCTCTTGCCTTGGCCGACACGACCGGCTTTTCCGATGTCCCCTCATCGCATCCCTACTACGTCGCCGTGAACGCGCTGGCCGACCAAGGGGTCGTCAGCGGATACGGAACGGGCAACTTCGGCCCGAGCGACCCGGTGATGCGCCAACAGTTCGCCAAGATGATCGTTCTTGCCGGAGGGTATCCCGCCTCCGAGGACGATATTTGCCACTTCGTCGACGTGGACAAGGGCGGTCCTAGCACCCTCTTCCCTGACAACTACGTGGCCGTCTGCGCCGCCAGAGGCATCACGACCGGCTACACGGCAACCATGTTCAAGCCGTACGACAACATCACCCGCTATCAGGTGATCACCATGGTGGTACGTGCGGCCGTGAATCTGCGCTCCGACCTTCTGGCCACTCCCCCGGCCGGTTGGGCGGCCACCGGGACTTGGGGCTCAGACCCCATCCATGGCGCCAATGCCACCCGGGCACAATACAATGGGCTGCTCGACGGCCTGCCGCTCTCTTCACTCGACCCCAGAGGGAACATGAGTCGTGGTGAGGTGGCACAGGTGCTCTACAACCTGATCAAGCTCGCGACGCCGCCCACCACCACGACCACGGCACCCACTACCACGACAACCACCATGGCGACGACGACCACCACGTCATCGACCACCACCAGTTCAACGACCAGCTCCACGACCACCTCCACGACCCTCGTCACCGCCGGCTACCGCGATCTTGGCGGAGCGATCACCTCCGCTCCCGGCGTCACTTCGTGGGGCGGCAACAGGCTTGACGTCTTCGCCAGAGGGGCCGCCGGCCAGTTGGCATACATCTCGTACGACGGCCGGTGGTCTAACTGGAAGGACCTCGGCGGATCGTTGGCTCCCGATTCTTGCGTGGCGGCAGTCTCATCGCCCGGCCACCCGATCGACGTGCTGGCGCGCGGCTCCGACAATACCCTCGTGTGGAAGCACTACAATGGAGACAGATGGTCGTCCTGGACCAGCGTCCCAGGCAAGCTCACCTCGGGGCCGGCAGCGATAGCATTGCCCGGCGGTCAAATCCTGGTGTTCGCCCGTAGCTCTACCGGAACCCTCATGCAGTGCACGTACGATGGATCGACTTGGTCGGCGTGGCAGGATCTTGGCGGCACTCTCAAGGCCGGTTCCGACCCGGCCGCCGTCTATTACGCGAGCGCCCGGCTTGACGTGTTCGTGCAGGGCACCGACAACGCTCTCTGGCGACGGACGATGAGCAGCATGGGGTGGAACCAGTGGACAAGCCTCGGCGGAAGCCTCTCCTCGGGTCCCGCGGCCGTCTCTCCATCGAACGAGCGGATGGACGTCTTCGCCCGCGGTTCCGGCACGACGATCTGGCAGAGAACGTACAGCAATAACACCTGGTCGGATTGGAACAACCTGGGAGGTGGAGCAGTGGCCTCAGGCGTGGCGGCCGCCTCCTGGGGCGTCGATAGCCTGCACCTCTTCGCAAGGAGTAGCGGCGATACGCTTCTGTGGAAGTCATGGAACGGCGTCGAGTGGAGTTGGGACTGAGCTCGGAGGGCACGTGGGAGAGCTGCTCCGTCTTGCCCAACCACTCCTACCGGCTTAGACTAGGCTGAGGGAGTCAGTGAGGCACGTGCTCACCACGGGGCTTGCCGAGAGACTGCGCAAGGAGTGTCGACATGGAACATAGAGCTGTCGTCAGAGGCATGCAGGCCGGGGGCCGCCGCAGAGCGCTGCCGGCCCTCCTCAGCGCCACCGTGCTCGTGGCAGTCTTGGCCGTCTCATCGGTCTCGCTCGCCCTGGCCGACACGCCCAGCTTTCCTGACGTCCCCAGCACTCACCCCCACCACGCCGCCATAGTCGACCTCGCTTCCCGAGGCATCGTGGACGGATACGTCAACGGGGACTTCGGCCCAAGCGACAATGTCAAGCGGCAACAGTTCGCCAAGATGATCGTGCTCGCGGGTGGATACCCGGTATCCGAGGCCGACGTCTGCCCGTTTTTGGACGTGGCCGATAGTGGCCCGGCTGAACTCTACCCCGACAACTACATAGCCGTGTGTGCCGCCGCGGGCATCACCGTGGGAAAGACGACGACTGACTTCGATCCGTACGCCAGCATCACACGGCTGCAGGTCGTGAGCATGGTGGTCCGGGCGGCAGACGACCTCCAGCCCGGTCTCTTGGCCGTGCCCCCTGCCGGTTGGACGAGTGCCCACGGCTGGGATCTCGACGCCACCCACGGAGCAAACGCCGCCCGCGCGGAATACGGCGGGCTGCTGACGGGACTCGACCTCTCCGGGCTGGATGCCCAGGGTCTCATGAACCGAGGCGAGGTCGCCCAGATCTTGGCCAATCTCCTCGCCGCTATCGCACCGCCGTCCAGCACGACCACCACGTCTTCCCCGACCACCCCCAGCTCCACTACCACCACGGGGAGTTCCACAACGACGACCACGGCTGCGACCACCACCACCTCAGAGACGAGTGGCGGAGGCGGCAGCGGTGGCGGTACGACCCTCCCGACCGTCACACCTCCTCCTGTCGACTATGCCGTAGCCAGCCGGGAGGCGGCGAGCGTGACGGCCCACGTCAGCGATCAGTTCGGCAACCCCTTCCCTGGAGTGGAGGTCTTCTTCACCAGCGAGTGGCCAGAGGGTCTCGCCGGACTCCCCGAGCTCAACGTATCGGCGGGTCTGACCGACGGATTCGGCAATGTCGCCTACACCTGGGAACAGACCACAGCGGGCGCCTGGGGTGTCGAGGAAGTCACCGCCCGGTTTGACAACGGCACGCCCGATGGTACGAGCAGCGCCGTCAAGACCATCCAATGGATCTACGACGATAGCGCGGGCACCTATGTAGGCGCGGTGAGCGGCCAGCAGATCGTGACCGTGTACGGGGGATATGCCCCGTGGAACGGCCTGACCCTGAGCGCGTACCTCAACCCCAAAGGCGACTCGCTGGGTAGCCGCCGCTACGTCTCGTCCACGGACCTCAGTCTCACCACGACGCTGCACACCTGGTGGTCGGGACAGGCGTTCTTCCTTGGCGCCGATAGCGCCGACGACGACGGCAACCCCAACTGGATGTACGGCATAGTCCCATAGTGCGACGCGGCGCACCGGCGCCGCCCGTTCGGCTCTGTTCGTGATCGATCGCGGGGGGAAGATGGTCGTCCGATTCGAACAGGTCGTACCTATCTTGGAGCCCAAGCGGCTTAGCGGGCATCATCCCGTGCACTCCGCGCGCTCGGAACCCGCTCACCCGTTGCATCATCCTCCGGTCCACGGGCAACCGGGAAAGCTGAGGGCTATGAGGAAAGCATGAGTGACCATCTATGCGCGTCATCACGATACCCGCAATGTCCGACGCTAAGGAGGATAGGTCGCCATGAGTCCCAGATACGTCGTATCTGACCGCAAGCAGGAGACAAACCATCGGCGCCCGCTGATTTCCATGCTCGTCGGGGCCCTGGTGGTGTTAGCCCTCGTCGCTTCTTTGGGATCGCTGGCTATGGCCGCCGACGGCTTCCCCGACGTGTCCGCCGGCCACCCCTACTACACCGGCATCGACGATC
>JAFGIH010000439.1 GCA_016929985.1 Thermoleophilia bacterium
GCCACCTCCGACGTGGTGACGACCTTCGGCGAATACGTGCAGGCCGGTGTCACCCTCGAGGTGAAGCCGTACATCCGCCACGCCGGTCATGTGCGCGTGGAGGTGTCGCAGGAGATCTCCGACTTCTCCGAAGTCTCCGGACAGGCCGCCGGCGATCTGCCGCCCGCCCGAACGGTGCGCCAACTGAAGGCGGTCGTGGATGTGCCGGACGACCGCATCGTGGTGATCGGGGGCGTGCAGACGCTCCGCGACTCCGGCACCACCGACCGCGTGCCCCTGTTGGCGCGCATCCCGATCGTGGGCGAGCTGTTCAAGAGCCGCGATTCGAGCAACAACGCCAACACCATCTATCTGTTCCTGGCCCCCCATATCCTGCGGGATGAGGGCTTTGGCGATCTCGGTAGCGAGACGGAAATGCGCGTCAACGAGCTGATCAAGGCCAACGAGTCGGCGGTCCCGGGCCTCGGTCGTTACAAGATGGGCCCCATCGAGGTGCTGCCGCCCGAGCCGCTTGAATAAGAGTAAGGCCCCCCGGTCGACGGCCGCGCCTGTGAGGAATCCGAAGATGCTGTCGCAAGTCACACTGAAAATCGTCGAACGCTTTGTCGCGGAGGGCACCCTCACCAGGGAACGCTTCGAGTCCGCCAGGCAACAGGCCGAGGAGGCCAACCAGCGCCTCGACCAAGTGCTCCTGGAAGAGGGGCTGCTCACCGAGGAAGAGCTGCTCAAGGCCTTCAGCCAGGAGTTGGACATCTCGTTCCAGGAGGACATCTCCCAGTCGGAAGTGCCGCGCGAATACATCGAGCGCGTGCCCCTGCAGTTCGCACGCAACCACAACCTCATCGGCATCGAGCGCCACAACGGCCAGGTCAAGGTCGCCACCTGTGAGCCGCTCGACCTGCACCCGCTCGACGACGTGGCCACCATCCTCGGAGCCGAGGTGGAGCCGGTGTTCTCCACCCGCCACCAGATCCTCAACCTCCTCGACCGGGTCTACCACCAGGACGTGCGCGAGGCCAACGACATCCTCGAGGGCGTCGACGACGCCGACCTGAGCCGGCTGGACATCGAGGAGTCCGAAGACCTCCTCGACATGGCCAACAAGGCGCCCATCATCAAGCTGGTCAATACGATCATCTACCAGGCCCTGAAAAACCGCGCCAGCGACGTCCACCTGCAGCCCTATGAAGACAAGCTCCAGGTCCGCTACCGCATCGACGGCAAGCTCTACGACATGATGACGCCGCCGAAGCGGTTCCAGGAGGCCATCGTCTCTCGTATCAAGGTCATGGCGCGGATGGACATCGCCGAACGCCGGTTCCCCCAGGACGGCCGCGACACCATCCGCATGGGCACCCGCGAGGTGGACCTGCGCATCTCGACCATCCCCACCTACCACGGCGAGCGCGTCGTGATGCGTCTGCTCGACAAGAGCGGCGGCCTGCTCGAGCTCGAGCAGATCGGCATGTGGCCCGACGACCTCGAGCTGTTCGACTCCCTCATCCACATGGCCCACGGCATCATCTTCATCACCGGCCCCACGGGCAGCGGCAAGACCACCACGCTGTACTCCGCCATGGCCCGGATCAACAGCCCGGACGTCAACATCCTGACCGTCGAGGACCCCATCGAGTACCAGCTCCGCGGCATCAGCCAGATGGAGGTGAACGAAGGCAAGGACCTCACCTTCGCCAACGCGATGCGGTATTTCGTGCGTCAGGACCCCGATGTGATCATGGTCGGCGAGGTGCGCGACAAGCCGACGGCGACCATCGCCATCCAGTCGGCCCTTACCGGCCACCTGGTGTTCAGCACGCTGCACACCAACGACGCGCCGAGCTCGATGACCCGCCTGGTCGACCTCGGGGTCGAGCCCTACCTGGTCGCCTCTTCGGTGAACGCCATCATGGCGCAGCGCCTGCTGCGCCGGATCTGCCCGCACTGCAAGGAGGAGTACGAGGTGCCCGACCTCGAGATGCGCCGCACCGGCGTGAAGCCGGAAGACATCCCGACCGGCCGCATGCTGCGCGGCCGCGGCTGCTCCGAGTGCCTCAACAGCGGCTACTCCGGCCGGCTGGGGATCTTCGAGGTCCTCGTGGTCAATGAGCAGGTGCGGGAGGAGGTGGTCGCCCACGTGAGCGCCACCGTCATCAAGAAACACGCCATCGAGCGCGGCATGCGCACCCTGCGCACCGACGGGATCCGCAAAGCGCTCAAGGGCCTCACCACCCTCGAGGAAGTCATGCGCGTCACCCAGATGGATGTGTACTGATCATGGCCGTCTACGAATACAAAGCACTGAAGCAGGGAGGGAAGGCCGCCAGCGGCATCCTCAATGCCGACTCGCCGCGCGAGGCGCGCGACATGCTGCGCGCCCAGGGCCTCTTCGTCACCCAGATCCGAGCCTCCGGCGCGCGCGGCGGCAAGCTGCTCGCCAACTTCCGACTCCCCCAGTTCCTCTCCAAGCGGAAGCTCAATGAGATGGCGCTCCTCACCCGCCAGCTCGCCACCCTGCTCGACGCCGGCA
>JAFGIH010000048.1 GCA_016929985.1 Thermoleophilia bacterium
ACCGCCATCCAAGAGGGCGATTTCTACGGCATGCAGACTTTCGACCAGAGCCTACTCGATCTCTATGAGAAGGGGCTGGTGAACCTCTCAGACGCCCAATTGATCGCGAGCAACCCGCAGGATTTCCGGCTCATGGTACAGGCCCGTGGGCACGAGATGCCCATGGTCAACTGACCGTCGTCTGCGCTCTCTTCTTTCGGGCCACAGCGGAGGGCTTCTCCTTCGTCGCCTTGAAGCCTATCAGCCAGTTGAGCACCCCGGCGAGGAGTGAGAGGAACGTGGCTGTCACCAGCACCCAGACGATGTGCGTGGCTGAGAGCGATGCACCCGTCCAGACGAATATCTGCAATACCAGGGTGTTGATGAGGACCGTCATCACAGAGACGCTCACGGCATACCGGGGCTTCTGCCTGAGCATGTGCAGCGGCCGGATGAGACTGTTGAACAACCCGAGGACGATAGCCACCACCACGGCGACCCATACTGCCTCAACGTAGAAGCGTGGCGCTATGAGGGAATCGACCAGATAGAGGGCGAGGTAAAGCGAGATCGCATTCGCGATCCAGCGAGCCATGAATCTCACTGTGAGCCCTCCATTGGCGGGTTTGCCGCCGGAAGAGGGCCTGCATCTTCATACCGGGCGGCCAGCACTCGGGCCAATTCGCACACCCTCTGCCGCGCTGAGGGGGGACCATCCAGCACTGCTTCGCCCAGATAGCGGACAATCTGATGAGTCATCCAGCTTTCGTCCAAATAGGGGATCTCGGCCTTGACCCATCCGTCGGGTAGCACGATACAGTCGGTGCTGTTCTCCAGGAGATAGGTACGCCACCGCGGAGCGAAACGCACGGTGGCCCACATCGCCACATCGTCGGGCAGGAAGGCGTGCCCGGTCCGCCGTCTTGTCAGATCGACCTCCGGACGGGGATCGAACGATTCGCCGGTGGGAGTGGCGCTCTTGATGCGCTCCAGCTTGAACGTCCTTTGCGCCTGTGCGCTCAGACAGTAGCCTTCGAGATACCAGCCGTCCGGTGAGCGGAACAGTAGGTACGGCTCAACGAGGCGCGTCCCCAATTCCTGACGGGCCGCTGTGAAGTAGTCGATAAAGACCAAGCGGTGGTCGCGGATGGCGTGGTTGAGCACTTCCACGATCTCAGAATCAAGAGGGACCATCTCGTCCACGATCACGGCCCTCTCGGGCCGATCGGTGCCTATGAGGGCGCGGACCTTCTCGCGCACTGAGGCGAGTGATTCCAAACCCTCCAGCGCAAGGGTGTCACCCAGCAGGTCTAGCGCCAGGAGGAGAGCGCGCGCCATGACGGGTGAGAGCCGCGCGGGCTCGGCGAAGGTGTCGGCCATGATGTCCCGGGTCACGTGGATCCCCTCTGGGCCGGCTTCCGCCGTCAGCACGTATGTACCGCCGCCGAAGTTCATGAGGTTGATGAGCGACACGTCGGTCTGCACTTCGGCTCGTGACAGACCGAGGTCGTTTTCAAGCGTCTCCCAGGTGATGGTAGACGGCCTCTGCTCGTCGACCAGGTAGTGCAGCAAGGCGATGGCCCGCGCAAGGTGCTCGGGGGCGATGGGACCGGCCCGTGCATAGTCCCGAATCTGCCGTGGCGTCGCCTTGGCGGTCTTGCCGGGCCTGCCCCGCTTGGAAGCCGGGCGGCTCTGATCGCCGGGCCCCGGCGGCGCTGTGCCGGCTTTGGGCGGCAGCGCGGCATGGGCCCGGCCGGTCTCCAGAAGCGCATCGCGCAGGCGAGCCCGGAGTCTCGCGGGCTCGAGTAGTTCGGTGCAGCCCCCTGATCCCGCGATCCACGACAGAAGTACCGATTCATCCGCGTACGGCATGGACACCAGGGCGCAGCCGTCGTCCTCCTCTGCGATCAGCTCCACGTGCGGCACGAGGCGTCTCACCCACCAGGCGAGATCCTCACCCACGCGGACGGTCGCCACCCCTCTCACCGGACCTATCAGCCATGGAGGCCGGGCCCTGTAGTGATCGGGGTCGTAGTCGGGCGGAACGGTGAAGTCGTGGGACTTCTCGGTGAGAAAACGTACCGGCCCGCGGATCCTCCCGACCCGGAAGGTTCGGATACCGTCGCGCAGCCGGTCGTGCCCTACCACGTACCAGTGTCCCTGGAAGAGGAAGAGGCTATAGGGATCGATGGTCCTCTCCAGTGCGTCGCCATCCGCTGTCGGATACGCGAAGCGCACCGTCTTGAACCTCGTGACTGCCTCCTCCAGCCGGGACAGTTGTTTGCCCGCCCGTCTCGCATCTTCGTCCGGTGCAAGGGCCACCGGCAGCTGCTCGAGTTCGGTGCGCACCATATCCTCGCGCCCGCGCAGAATGGCCGTCAGGGCCAAACGGAGGGGACGAGCGTAGGCGAAGCGCCCGTCGAGGGCCGTCAGGGCGAGCGATAACGCCCGGCATTCGTTGCGCGTGAACTCCACCGCCGGCAGTCTGTAAGCGTCTTCGGACAGTAGGTAGAGTTGTGACTCGGCTGTCTCCGCGGTCTCAGTGGTGCCGGCCGCGCGAACCTCGATGCCGATCTTCGCAAGATCCGCCCTGTCGCCGCTGAAACGGCGCGCGAAGGTCTCGTCGCTCATGTCGCCGTAGCCCTCCACTGTTTCCTGTATCTCGCGGGCGGTGGACGGACGAGATCGGTTGAGAAGGAAAGAAAGCAGGGATAGTTGGCGGACAAGCTTATCTTCGTCACGGCTCATGGCGTAAGACTAGCGCACAAGGGCGCAAGCGTTCAGTGTCTGTCCGAACCGCGGCCTACAATACCAGGGACGCATGGACACATCGCTTGACAAGAGGCTGACGGTCGTCCTCGGACCCGCGAACGCGGGCAAGATGGGCAACGTCCTCAAATGGTGGCACGAACGGCTG
>JAFGIH010000440.1 GCA_016929985.1 Thermoleophilia bacterium
CAAGCCATTGGACATCAGACGGTTGCTCGCGACCATAGTGGAACTACTCGGCAAAGAGCCGCCGCCCTTGCCTGCGCCCCACGAGGCCCCCTTTCCGCTCGACGTGCCGGAGGCCCTCGATGAGACCGTTCCGGACGCAGCCCCGGAGGACTGATGCCTACCTGGGACAACCCACTCATCACCATCGTCACCGACAAGTGTCGGATGTGCTACGCATGTGTGCGGGAATGTCCGGCCAAAGCCATCCAAGTGGTAGACGGGCAGGCCAGGGTCATCCAGCCCCGCTGCATCGGTTGCGGCAACTGCATGCGGGTGTGCAGCCAGAACGCCAAGCAGGTGCGTGACGATACCGAGCGCGCCTTCGGACTGCTGGAGTCCGACGCCTACGTGGCGGCCATGGTCGCGCCGAGCTTCCCCGCCGAGTTCAAAGACATTCCGGCCGGCAAGCTCGTCGCCATGATCCGTGCTCTCGGCTTCCGATCGGTGCACGAGGTGGCTCTGGGAGCCGACCTGGTGGCCCAGGAGTACAAGCGCCTGCTGGACGAGAATCCAGACAGCCGGTACATCAGCACGCCCTGCCCGGCGGTGGTCTCCTACGTGCGCAAGTATCACCCTCGCCTGATGCCTTACCTGGCGCCCGTGGTCTCACCCATGGTGGCCATGGCCCGCGTTCTGCGGCACGACCTCGGCCCCGACATCAAGACGGTCTTCATGGGCCCCTGTGTGGCCAAGAAGCGAGCCTCCATCGACACCACCCATCTGGAGGTGGAGGCGGTCCTCACCTTCACAGAACTCCGCGACATGTTCAGGAAACGGGGCATCAAACCCGACTCCTTCGACGGAGACGACGACTTCGACCCGCCGTACGCGGGAGTGGGCATGATCTTCCCCATATCGGGAGGCCTGCTGCAGACGGCATGCATCGACGAAGACCTGCTCTCCCCGGATGTGATCGTCGCCGAGGGACGCGGGGAGTTCGTCGAGACCATCAGCGAGTTCGACGAAGCCCACGCCGACACGCGCCTGTTGGACATCCTCGCCTGCCAGGGCTGCTATGCCGGACCGGGGATGACCAGCACGGAGACCATGCTCCAAAGGCGCACCCGCATCAGCAACTACGCCAAGACGCGGCTGGCGACTTATTCGGATGAGACTACTCTCGAGGTCGAGAACGCGAGTGAGCGCTACAAAGACCTCGACCTCTCCCGGAAGTATCGCTCCGACGAGCAGACCATGGCCGGCTCGGCCACGTCGGAGGAGCTCGAGGAGGTCCTCCACCGCATGGGCAAATACAGGGTCGAAGACCTGCTCAACTGCGGCGCCTGCGGATACGACACCTGTCTCGACCACGCCCGGGCCGTGTACGCGGGACTGGCCGACTCGGAGATGTGCCTGCCGCACACCATCGAGCAGCTGCGCGCCGCATACGAAGACCTCGAGGTGTCGCACCGCTCGCTGGAGGATGCGAAGGAGGCTCTGGAGCGCACCGGCAGATTGGCCAGCATGGGCCAGCTCGCCGCTGGTATCGCCCACGAGGTCAACAACCCGCTGGGCACGTTGCTGCTGCACGCCAACCTGCTCCTCGAGGAGTGCGGCGACGAGACGATCAAAGACGACCTCGAGACCATCATCGACCAGGGCAACCGCTGCAAACGCATCATCTCCGGCCTGCTCAACTTCGCCCGGCAGAGCAGGGTGCTCCGCCAACCGACCGACGTCGCGGAGCTGGTGGAAAAGACCATCCGCACCGCGCCCGATGTGAGCAACGTATGCGTGACCGTCGACAACCAGCTCACCGACCCGGTGGCGGACGTCGACCCCGACCAGATGATCCAGGTGCTCACCAACCTCTACACCAATGCCCAGCAGGCCATGTCCGAGGGCGGCGACCTCACCATCACGCTCACCGACGATCCGGAGAACATCACCATCACGGTGAAGGACACGGGTGTAGGCGTCCCCCCGGAGCACATGCCGAAGATCTTCGACCCGTTCTTCACCACCAAGCAGGTGGGCATGGGCACCGGTCTCGGACTGGCGGTCAGCCACGGCATCGTCAAGATGCACAAGGGACAGATCTCGGCCGAATCAAACACCGATGGGTCGAAGGGCCCCACCGGCACCACGTTCACCATCACCCTACCCCGCCGTGAGTAGAGGGGACCGCTAGATGGCGAACCAGAAACAGGTGCTGCACGTGGTCATGGTGGACGATGAGGTGCCGCTCAGCCTGGCCGTGCGCCGCATACTCGCCAAGTACCTGGTGAGCGTGGCCGACGTGGGTGTGGACGTCACCTACGCGACCACGCACTTCGCCAACGGAGAAGCGTTCCTCGAGAGTCTGGAGCAGGGCGCCGAGTACGACCTGCTTCTGCTCGACCTGAAGCTGCCGGGCATGAGCGGCCTGGACATCCTCGCCGAGCTGGGCCGCCAAGAGCGATCGATCGTCACCATGATGATCACCGCGTATGCCACCTTCGACACGGCCGTCCAGGCCACCAAGCTGGGCGCCTTCGACTTCATAGCCAAACCCTTCTCGCCGGAGGAGTTCCGTTACGCCATCCAGAAGGCCACCGAGCAGCTCATCGTCAGTCGGGAGGCCCGTAGACTGGCCGAGGAGCAGCGCCAGGTACGCTTCAACTTCATATCGGTGCTGTCGCACGAGTTGAAGGCTCCGCTCAACGCCATCGAGGGCTACCTCAAGATCCTGCAGGACGACGAACCACCCGAGCGCCGGCAGATGATCGACCGCAGCCTCCTGCGCTTGGACGGCATGCGGAAACTCATCTTCGACCTCCTCGACCTCACCCGCATCGAATCCGGGCAGAAGGCCCGCCAGTTCGCCACGGTGGACGTGCGGACCATCGCCCAGCGCACCATCGACCTCTTCATCAACGAGGCCACCGACCGCAAGATCGGCATCACCCTGCGGGCGGCGCAGCCGGTCGAGATGTCGGCCGATCCGAGCGAGATCGAGATCGTGCTCAACAACCTGGTCTCCAACGCGGTCAAGTACAACCGCGACGGGGGCAGCGTGACCGTGGCCCTGGAGCGCAAAGACGACGAGGTGAAGATCCAGGTCTCCGATACCGGTATCGGCATGACCCCCGAGGAGAGCGCCAAGCTCTTCAACGAATTCGTCCGCATCAAGAACGAGGATACCTACAAGATCCTCGGCAGCGGCCTAGGGCTGTCCACGGTACGAAAGCTGGCACAGATGTACGGCGGCGACGCGACCGTCAAGAGCGAGAAGGGTGTTGGCAGCATCTTCACCGTGACGCTGCGCGACGCGGCGCCCGAGACGGCCGTGTCCCTGGAACCCCCCGCGGACGCTCTCACAGTCGCAGCCGCGCCGGACGCATCGGCCGCCAAGTAGCGGCCGCCGCCCCACACGACGTTCTGCCTCTACACCCCAGCGCCCAGACGAGCTACTATCTACGCTGTCCCGTGACACCGCACGCCGCGGAACCGCGTCGGGCGACCACCGGAGGATTGCCGAGCAAGTGAGGGAGGCCGTTCGTGTACAAGATCCTGATCGTCGATGACGACCCGGACATGGTAGAGGTGACCCGGATCGTCCTGGAGGGCGAAGGGTACGAGGTGGACAGTGCCCCGAACCTGGAGGATGGCTTGGCCAGGCTTGAGGAGAGCCAACCTGACCTTCTCATCCTCGACGTGATGATGGAGGAACCTGACGACGGCCTGCGCTTCGCCCGCAGAGCCCGCATGGCGGGACATACCCTGCCCATCCTCATGCTCACCAGCGTCAACCAAGCTCTGGGCCTGCAGATCGGACCGGACGAGGAGATCGTGCCCGTGGACGAGTTCGTCGAGAAGCCCGTCGAGCCTGCCACCCTCATTGAGAAGGTCAGATGGCTGCTTGAGGAGCGGGGAGAGGCGCTATGGTAGCCGCCGAGTTGGAGAGACTCCGCGAAGAGGTGGTGGCGATCGCGAAACAGAACGGCTTCAGCCGTGCATCGCTCATCCCCATCCTCCGCGAGATCAAGGCGAAGCATCACGGCATCGACAGCGACGCCGTGCAGGTGGTCGCCGACGTTCTCGGCGTCTCCCCCGCCGGAGTGCATGCGGTGTCCACCTTCTACGCTTTCATCAAGCCGCAGCAACAGGGGCAGTACGCGTTCCGCCTGTGCCGGACGTACTCCTGCGAGCTCAAAGGCAAGGAAGAGGTCGCGAAGCAACTGCAGAGTGAACTCGGCCTCCGCTTCGGAGAGACCTCCGCCGACGGGGCCTTCACCCTAGAGTGGGCCAACTGTATGGGCATGTGCGACCAGGGCCCGGCCATGCTGGTGAACGACGAGATTCACACCAGGCTGACTCCGGAGAAGATCACCCAGATCGTACAAGACTACCGGGGCCGCCGGGCCGGCGCCGCCCCGGTGCACGGCCTTGCTGTCGACGCCGACTTTGCGAACGCCGCCAACGAGCTGACCTTCTCCACCATCCCAGTGGGCGAAGGGCTGGCCAAAGCCCTGACCCTGCGCAGGTTCGAGATCATCGACCTGATCCGCGACTCCAGGCTCAAGGGCCGCGGGGGCGCCGGGTTCCCCACCGGTGTCAAATGGAACTTCGCCGCCGCCGAGACGCGTACGCCCAAGTACATCATCTGCAACGCCGACGAGGGCGAGCCGGGCACTTTCAAAGACCGCCTCATCCTGAGTGAGTACGCCGACCTCGTCATGGAAGGCATGACCATCGGGGGACGTGCCGTCGGCTCCCCGGTGGGCCTCATCTACCTCCGGGCCGAGTATGGCTATCTGCGCGCCCACCTCGAGGAGGTCATCAGGAAGCGCACCG
>JAFGIH010000441.1 GCA_016929985.1 Thermoleophilia bacterium
CGCGGGCTTTCTCGGCAAGAACATCGGCGGCATAGAGGGCTTCGACTTCGACATCATGGTGGTCATGGGTGCGGGCGCCTACGTGTGTGGCGAGGAGACCGCCCTCATCGAGTCCCTGGAAGGCTCGCGCGGCGAGCCTCGCAACCGGCCTCCCTTCCCCGTAGTGTCGGGCTTTCTCAACCGTCCCTCGGTGGTCAACAATGTGGAGACGTTGGCCTGGGTGCCTTGCATCCTCGCCAAGGGAGTCGATTGGTTCAAGAGCATCGGCACCGAGAACTCAGCCGGTCACAAGCTCTTCAGCGTGTCGGGCGATTGCGAACGGCCGGGCGTCTACGAGTTCCCCTTCGGCATCACCGTGGCACAACTGCTGCGGGAGGTGGGCGGCGAGAACGCCAAGGCCGTGCAGATCGGAGGAGCCTCGGGACGCTGCGTGCCCAGCAAGGAGTTCGAACGCCGCTTGGCCTTTGAAGACATTCCCACCGGCGGTTCGGTCATCGTGATCGGCCCCGGGCGCGACATGCTCGACCTGGCTCACAACGTCATGGACTTCTTCGTCGACGAGTCGTGCGGTAACTGCGTGCCATGCCGCTTGGGCAACAATAGGCTGCTCCAGGCGGTAGAGGCGCTCCGCAAGGGTCAGTGCACGCCGGAGTATCTGGCCGAGCTACGCGCGGTCTCCGACACCATGCAGGCCACGGCCAAGTGCGGACTGGGGCAGGCCAGCTCGGTGGCATTCATGTCGATCCTAGAGCACTTCGAGGACGAGATACCACATCGTTGACGACACGGACGCCCTAGGTAGTCGCCGCTCCGACCCGCGCTGCACCGCTTTGCAGTGGCGCAGAAATCCGCTGCGACAACCTAGGGCGCGGCCGTCGTTCCCGTTGTCGTCCCGGTCGATGGCGCCACGGTTGACTCGGTGCTTCCAGGTGCGATGCCTCCCGGCATCGCCGTGGTCGTTGTGGTGGGCTGAGCGCCCACCTGGATGATCCGCGGGATCATCTTGAACTCGCTCTTGTAGGTCTCCGGGCCGTTGTGCAGCACTGTGCCGTCGGGCATAGTCACCTTGCGGGTGACGGTGCACGACCGTGCGTCCTGTCCGGCCCTCTCGATGACCTGCCGGCCGGGGCTGAGGCCTGCCACGGTGTACTTCTCCACGGCGGCTTTCTCTCCGAACTCCCAGCCGCTCCACGACCATTCCACCTTGCGGCCGTCGTCGGTGCCATAGATGGTGAAGATGGTGACGATGCCGTTCGACCAGCCGTGCACCCAGATGTAGTGGTCGGTGTCGTTGCGGAACTTGAGGGTCTTGAGACTGTCGGTGACCGTCGCGTCGCGTCCGGGGGGATAATGGTCGATGTAGAGTGAGTGGTTGTGCCGCTCGATGATCTCCAGACCGGCCTCGAAAACGGCGTTGAACAGCGTGGTGGAGACCTGGCAGATGCCTCCACCCAAGACGTCCTCCAGAGTCCCCTTCCCGACGATGCCAGGTGCGAGTGCGAAGCCGCGCTCCTCGGTGCGAGGTCCGATCTGCTTGTCAAAATTGTACACCTCGCCGGGCGCCATGATCTTGTCGGCGTACTGCGTGGTCACGCGCACGTTCTGCTGACGCTCGGGAGGGCAGTCGTACACCGTCTTGTAGGTAGCAAGCGCGGTGTGGATGCCCATCGCTTCCGCCTTCTTGGCGGTGAGTTCGGGCTCCACTTCGGCGACCACCACCTCCACCGTCCGCTTGCTCGATTTCTGCGCGGTCTCGGTCAAGGCCGTCAACGTCCCCTCCACATCGAGCTCCCGGCCCATCTTCCCGAGCACCGCCCAGGCCTTGCTCCCGTCGCTCTTGAAAGTCGCGTTGACCGGAGCTTTGTAGACGATGCCGGATAGCTCCTTGAGCAGGGGGCTCAGCTTCGACGACGAGAAGACCGGCACGAGCGTGGCGACGCCGTTCTTGGTCTCAGCCGCCAGGTCTAGGTAGACCGCGATATCTGCCGGGCTGAAGGTCCACGATCGCTCGCCGAACGTCAGCGTGAGTGGAGCGCTGACCATGGTCTCAGCGGCACGCGCCAAATCGGGGCTTCCCTTCCCCAGTACGGGCGGCTCATCGATCATCATGGGGATGCGGGTGTCGGTGGTGCTGGGCGCGGTGAGCAGAGCGATGAGCTTCTCGCGCATCAGGGCCCGGTCGACCACGCCGCCTTTCCGACCCTCGACGACCCTGACTTCGCCATCGTCGAAGACCAACCCCGTAGGGACCGCGACGATATCGAAAGCCTTGCCGATCTCATCCAGGAGCACGTCCATCTTGGCGTCGTTCACCAACCCTTTGAGAGGCAGATCGGTGTCGGTGAAGTAGAGCTTGCAGCGCCGGGCCAAATCGACGATGAAGTTGCTTTCGCGGGTCACGGCCATGGCGGCCTCCACAGCAGCAGGGATATCTACCCTGATGCCCGCGCGGCCCAGAGTGATCTCGAACGTCCGGCCGGCCCCGATCAGCGACACTGGCCTAGTCTGTGCTTGGGCCACGTGGGTGGTGAGCGCAGCGGTCGCTTCTTCCTCGGTGAGCCCACCCAGAGACAGGCCCGCTACTTTCACCCCGCCGTGGACCTCGTCGTGGTAGAGCGCGGTGTCGACGACGATGGCCAGCCCGACCACGACCACCAGGGCGGCGATCACCAAGAAGGTCCACCGGCGCGCCCGGTAGCGCCGGCGTGACGTCGCCTTGACTGAGTCACCCATGTATGGCTTGTCACGCCCCAACTCTTGCCGCCCCTCGCGCTAGACCACCAGCTCGCCGCGCACCACGGTGACGGCATGACCTCCGAGGCCGACCCGCTCGCCGCGGAGTCCGATGTGTAGCTCGCCCCCACGCGCCGAGGCCTGATAGGCAAGCAGGTCCCGCTTGCCCAGCCGCTCGCCCCAGAAGGGCCCCAGGCAACAGTGCACTGAGCCGGTGACAGGGTCCTCGTCCACGCCCATCCAGGGCGCGAAACAGCGAGAGACGAAGTCGAACCGCCCCGAGGTACAGAGGCTGGTGACCACCGCGGCGCTCCCCGGCAGCTTCCGCAGAGCTGCGAAGTCGGGGCGTACCTGCCGCACCTGCTCTTCGCCGTCCAACTCGATGAGGTACTCCTCGCCGAAGCGGCCCACGTAGAGAGGTCGGGAATCGATACCCAGACCGGCCAGGAGCCCGGTCGGGGCGTCTGCCGGCGATACGGTCAGAGCCGGGAAGTCGAGCCAGATGAGCCCATCCCTCCGCTCGGCCGTGAGAAGCCCGCTGCGCGTGTGGAAACACGCCTGCTCGCCCTGGGCCAATTCACCGCTGTCCCAGAGGGCATGTGCAGAAGCCAATGTCCCGTGACCGCACAGATCGACCTCCGTGGCCGGCGTGAACCAGCGCAGCGAGAACCCGTCTTCCTGCCGAACGAGGAAGGCCGTCTCGGGGAGGTTCATCTCGAAAGCGACCCGCTGCATCCACGCGTCGTCGCGCGGCGCCGGCAGAAGACACACCCCCGCCGGGTTCCCCGCGAACGGGGCTTCGGTGAAGGCGTCTATGTGCAGGATCCTGACGGCCACTGGTGCCTCCTCTGGTGCAGGTCAGGTCCGCGCACATGATACAGGCCTGCCCGAATGTAATAGACTTGGTGTCGAGGTGCTCCGACTCGGAAGGAGATCGACATGGCCTACTGTGCGAACTGCGGGGGTCCCTTGAGAGAGGACCAACGGTTCTGCCCCAACTGCGGGCAGTCGGCGGACCCAGGCAGAGCGGGAGCGCCCCAGGGGGCGACTCCACCCCCGGTGCCCACGCCGCCGGCCGGAGCGGCTCCGCCTCCGATTCCGGGTGCTCAATATGGCGCGCCGGGCCAGCAGTACCCCCTGCAGTACCCGGCGGGCTACGGCCAGGGCCACCAGGCTCCCCCGCCGAAAAGGCGGACGGGGCTGTGGATCGCGCTCGCCGCCCTTCTGCTGGCTGTGATCGTCGCATGCGTGCTGGTGTTTGTGGTCTTCTACGACGACATCTTCAAGGGCGGCGGCGGTTCGTCGCCCGAGGCCACGGTGTCCAAGATGCTTGACGCCATGGAAGACCAGGATATCGACACCGTCTTCAGCCTCATGGACCAGACGGTCATCACCGACATGTTCGGCGAAGACTTCCTTGACATGGCCAAGGACCAGATCGCCGACGAGATGTTCGGTGGAGGCTCTCTCAAGTTCTCGGATATCAAGATGGAGACTGAGGAAACGAGCGACACGACGGCGACGGTCACCATCGTCGAGGGAAAGGTGACCATGGGCGACGACGGAGACGAATACACCGAGGAAGTCTCGGACGCCGATGAGCCGGTTACGTTCGACCTCGTCAAGAAGGATGGATCCTGGTACATCGATCCCACGACGTTCGAGTGGTAGACCCTGAGCCGGCCTCAGCGCCGGGCGACCCGGCCGCGACGTCTCCCGAGCTGCCGGACGGCTGGTCGTACAGCCCTGGGCCGCCCGCCGTGCCGCCGGCCACATCGCCGGCGCACGGCGGCGCCCCCGGAAGACGTGGCCGAAAGGGTCTGTGGATCATGGCGGCGGCCGTGGTCGCCGCTATCGCCATCGCGTGCGTCCTAGTGTTCGTGGTCTTCGACGACCAGATCTTCAAGGACGAGGGCGTCGTTTCCACCACGTCCACTCCTGCGCCGACGGTCCCAGGTGGCCTCGAAAGCCCCGAACAGGTGGCACGGGCCCTCTTCCAGGCCATGGAAGACAAGAACGTCGACGCCTTCTTCGCACTGTTCGACCCCGCCGCGTTGAAGGAGTTCCTGGGCGGCTTGTTGGCTTCTGAGGAAGCGAGGGAGGCGCTCTCGGCCTCCATGTTCGACTACGGATCGATCAAGTTCTCGGACTTGGAGTTCAGCACTGTGATGAAGACCGCTACCACGGCCACAGTCAGTGTCACAGCAGGCACGGCCGCCATAACCGACCTCGAAGGGGTCACCGAGACGAAGGACGCCACCGAAGCAGGTCAGCCCGTCACCTTCGAACTCATCCAACGAGACGGCGGCTGGTATGTGGACCCGGGGGCCATGCTCGGGGGTATGGGCGGCACGTGAAGCTGAAGGAGTGTCCCGCCGAGGCTCAGCCAGGTGCAGTATGGCAAGCAGCGCATCGCAGATGCACCCGACGCCCGAAGAGCGGCCGAAGCCGCCAGACGAGAGGGGCTCCACGCCCTGGCGGAATTGCTCGAAGGGCTCAAGTTGACAAGGCACTGCCGGCGGTCTGAATGACCGCCGGCAGTGCGAAGAGCCGGGTGTCGCGTTACCCGTTGCCGTTTGTCACGCGGCCGTCGAGCATGTGGAAAACCCGGTCGCAGGTCGCGGCGACGTTGGGGTCGTGAGTCACCAGGATGAAGGTCGTGCCG
>JAFGIH010000442.1 GCA_016929985.1 Thermoleophilia bacterium
GACATCAAGCAGATGAAAGACACCGTCCACGCGGCACCCGACCTGGTGGAACAGAGCATGAAGATGGCGGCCAACGCGCAGGCTCTGGCCGCCCAACAGCAGGCTGCCGCCGCTCAGGCTTTGGCGCAGCAACAGGCGGCCATGGCGGCGGCCGCGGGTGGTGATATGGCCGCCGGTCCCGACTTCGAGCCGGTGGCGGGGGTCAGCCTGGAGCTCTACGCTGAGATCTCCAAGGGCCTCGCCGCCTACAACTACGACCAGAACATGGCGCCTATGCTTGCCGGCCAGAAGGGCGTCTCGCCCGAAGCCTGGCAGACCGCCGTCGACACCTGGAACGCGCGCATGCAGACCAACCCCGCCGTGGGGCAGCGCTTCAACGCTCTGTACATGGGACGGGCGTGATGGGCCTCTTCGGCGATATGCGCAAGCTGAACAAGCAGGCCAAGGAGATCAAGAAGGACTGGGACCCGGGCGCTCAGATGCGTGACTCGCTCGAGCAGATGAAGGCGATCAACGAGAGCATGGAGCAGGCCACGCAGGCCATGACCGATGGTGTGCCCGGCAGTGCGTCGGTGGTCGCCGTGGGACCAACCACCGGCATGATGAACTACAACCCCATGATGAAGGTGGATCTGCTGGTGACTCAAGGCGCGGGAGGCGGAGTGCCGCGACCGGTGTCGCTCGACCTGGTGGTGCCGGTGATGCAGACCGCACGGGTGTATCCGGGGGCGACCCTACCGGTCATGGTGAGCCAGAGCGAACCTAACGCCGTGGTCATCGTGTGGGATCAGCCTGCCGGCTAGTCGCTGTAGCTGATCGCCTCGTCGCTGGTACTGATGTGCATCTCTCCCAGGACGGTGAGGCTGAGATTCACCGTGAACGGGTCCTTGTACAGGACGGCCTCGACCATGCGGTCGCCCTCCATCTTGCTGCGGCCAAGGTCGGTGAAGCCGGCGGCCGTCAATTGGGCGACGTAGGCGGCAAGCAGAGAGGCGCTCTCATCATCGCCGCCCCCGGCGGCGCTGGGTGGCGCCCCCGGTTTGCACACGATCATGTAGTCGAGCTCGCTCCACTCCTGCACCATGCTGATCACTGCTCCCTCCGGCTGCGGGATGATGTCGGCGAGTGCAGCGGGCCAGGCAGGTAGGTTGGCGACGTCCACCGGCCAGGTGGTGATGCGCGCGGTAGAGACCGAGGGCGAATAGTCGACGGTCACCTCGACGTCGCCCCGGCCGTAGACGTCCGGGTAGTCACTGCCGGGATCGACCCGGGCGCCGCTGCGCGGCGCCACAGGCGCGAACCCGGCGGCCAGCAGCGCGTCGACGAAGGCCTGCACCGTCTCCGGGCTCTCCGGTCTGCAGACGATCTGGTATCCGCCGGTATCCTGGGCGTAGACCGCTTCGATGCGGCATCCGTCCGGCTGCGGGATCACACCCGCCAGGTCGCTCGGCCAATTGCGCTCAGGGGTGTAGGGGTAGACGTCCTCGAAGCCCGAGGTCTGGATGTCGAGGGTGGTGTCGCCGCCGCCGTACGTGATATCCAGGTGATAGTCGCCTTTGGAGATGTTGACGGCATCGAAATCCCCCGCCTCGATGCGCTCCTGGGCGGCCTCTTCGTCGGGATAGCGTTCGTCCTGGTAGACCACGTAGGTGAGCTCGAAGCCGTTCGCCCGGAGCAGGCTGAGATAGTCGTCGATCTGCTCTTGCGAGAGATCGCTGTAGAAGATGCGGAGGCTGGTACTGCCCTCCATCACGGTGCGGATGTTGGTATCGAGCGGAGGGATGTCGTCGGGGATGTAGTCGGGCCACCCGGTGAGCATGGTCGCTCCGCCCGGTCCTGACGCGGCGCCACCGGCAGGGCCCACGGCCACGCCCGGGACGGCTCCGTCACCATCGGACTGTACAGCCTGCCCTCCACCCTCGCCGGTGGATGTCTCTTGGAGCCAGGGTTGGGCATCGCTCGAGTCGGAGGAGCCACAGGCGTAGAGCGCAGGCGCCACGCCGAGCAGGGCCAGGGTGAAGGCGAGCGAAGCGAGCCTGATCACCACACCACTACGTGCTGTCCCCCACATGGCGTTACCTCCCCAATCGCTGCGGACGCGCGGGTACCTCGCTTGTGGCAGTGTAACTCGGGCGGGGCGGACGCGGAAGAGCCGGAGCCGGCGAGGGGCGCGCCGATGGCTCCGCACCCGGGACCGCGTGCTGACCGGTGGCGCAGCGGCGCTCCGCTCAACCGCGGCGTCCCGTAAAACCGCGGCGCCCCGGCGGACCCTTCCGCGTCCCGCCGATCTGATACGGTGGCTGTGTCAGGACGCGACCGGACGGAGGATCGCCCGATGATCACACTCTCAGTCAAAGACACCGGAGCCGTGCTCGGCACCATCGACGAAGCCGATCTGCGGCTGCTCATTGACCAGCTCGAGGAAGAGACCGAGACCGACACCGACTACTTCGTGTCCCCGGTGACCATCGAGATGCTGCAGGAAGCCGGCGCCCGCCCGGAGCTCGTCGAGATGCTCAGGCGGGCCGTGGGTGACTCGGAAGGCGTGGACATCATGTGGACGGAGGGCTGAGCGGGGCGCGGCCGCCGTATGTGACCTCCTCAGCGTGCGCCTGACCGGGTAGGTCGGCACGCGGCCGCCGGTCGGGGGGCCCGCGCCCCAGGCGGCCACCGCGCAGCCGTCGGCCACCACTTGACCGGTCCAAAGTCTGATTCCAACTGGATTCGGTATGTGCCAGTCTGCGACAACGACGCGAGTCGATCGACAAATGAACCAATTATGGTACACTCGGATCGTGGGCGGGGGCTGGTGGAACACAAGCCGATTCTGGGGATCAGATTCTATGCTTCAGCGACTGGACGGGAACCTGTGAAGGAGTGGCTCCTGGAATTGTCGGCCGAAGACCGGCGGGTTGTAGGTGAGGACATCAAGACCGCCCAGTATGGTTGGCCGTTGGGGATGCCCGTGGTGAGGAAACTCGAACCAGGGCTGTGGGAGATTCGGTCCTTCATCAGAGATGGCACTGCCCGGGTTGTCTTCGCGGTCGACCAGCGCACCATGATCCTACTCCATGGCTTCGTCAAGAAGTCGCGCAAGACACCGGTGTCCGATCTCAAGACTGCTCGACGGCGGCTTGCCGACCTTGGATTGGAGTGATGAGAGTGGCGAAGCCACACAGAGGCGGCGATTTTGACGGTTTCCTTGCTGAGCAGGGGCTTCTGGAGGATGTGCGGGCAGTTGCGGTCAAACGGGTCATCGCGTATCAGATCGCGCAAGAGATGGAACGTGCACAGATGAGTCAATCGGAGCTCGCACGAAGGATGCGGACGAGCAGATCCGCTGTGGAACGGCTCCTAGACCCTGCTAATCCGTCGGTAACGCTCTCCACACTTGAGCGGGCCGCGGCCGCGGTGGGCAAGCGCCTCAGCGTGCGCCTGACCGGGTAGGTCGCCACCTAGCCGTCGGCCGGCGCGGCCGTCGGGTCTGCGGCTCGGATGCGGCCCAGCCGGCCGGCCACGGGCTTTTCGGGCGCCTGCAACCCGGCCCGCACGCCCGGCCCGACAGGTATCATATCGTCGATGTCAACAGCCGAGCCGTCAGAGAACCCCCGCCTCGACCCATCAGACCGGTCCGTCCCCA
>JAFGIH010000049.1 GCA_016929985.1 Thermoleophilia bacterium
CGCCATCATGGCATCTACGCGCCGATGTGCGCGCTACCGCCGCCGACGAGGGTGGGCCCCTGGTGCGCCCCGCTCCGGAGGGCCGGCGCTCGGACCCACGCCGGGGCCTGGGGAGGCTGCACGGCGGGGCCGCATCGCGATCCGGCTCTCATCCGGCCTCGGGTGTGGGCGCGGGATCGCGATTTGGGCGCGGGCGCGGCTGCGCGGGTAGCCCTGGCAGCTCAGATGACGAGCGACCCGAGTTCTCCAGGTTGACCTGGTTCGCGATGCTGTTCAGCGCCGGCATGGGCATTGGCCTCGTCTTCTACGGCGTTGCGAACCCATGATGCACTACTCGAGCCCGCCGGACGCAGTCCGGTGGGACTCTGGCTCCGGCCAAGCGAGCACTGCCCAGCACATTCTTTCACTGGGGGATTCACGCCTGGGCCATCTACGTCCTGATGGCACTCGGCATCGCCTACCTCTCTTTTCGCAAGAAGCTCCCGCTGGCCATTCGCTCCTGCTTCTACCTGCGCTTGCCGCTCATCTGCTGGCAGCTGCCGGTCGGAAATGACGGACAGCCAGAGACCCCGGCCAGCCTGGAGTCCGACGCTCGCGCCGGCTACCGCGACAACCGCGTCGACGACTTCTTCGCGCACCGTAGCGAAGTCGGTGCCACCCACGCCGCGGCCATGGTGTGCGGTAACGGCGAGCAGACCCAGACCCGCATCTCCACGGATGAGGGCCACCTGGTCTCTGCCCTGCAGACCTTCCTGTCCGGAGGCGTGCAGGCGCGCTGCCCCTGATCCGGGCTGCGCTCAGGCCTGAGGCTTGCGGAAGCAGAAGATGGACCAGGCGAGGTAGCCTTGCCGCCCGCCGTCGATCCATCGCTTCAGACCGGTCAGCATGCGGTCGAGATACTCGCGCGAGATGAGTCTGGTGAGCTCGTCATACCGACGCTGCGTTTCCTGAAGCACCCGGGAGTAGTGCAGGGTCAGGTTCGAGGTCTGATCCTCCGTCCCGACCACGGTCATCCCCAGAGCCTCGGCGGTGCGACGGTAGTAGCCCGGGGAAGCCAAGGTCTCGAGGTGGATGCGCTCCAGGATCGGGTCGAGCACCCCGGGCGGGCAGTCGTCGGCTTGCATCGGATCAGTGAACACCATCTCCCCACCGGCGCGCAGCACCCGGTGGGCTTCGCGCAGGACCTGGATTCGGTCGTCGCTGTGCAGCAGGGCATCCTGGGACCACACCACGTCGAAGGAGCCGGCTTCGAAGGGCAAGGTCTGGAAGCTCCCGTCGACCACGTCGACGAGGTGATCGAGGCATTGCTCCCGTGTCATCCTGCGATTTCGCTCGTTTTCCTTCTCGCTGAGGTTCAGGGCCGTTACGTGGCAACCGTGCTTCCGGGCGAGGTGGCGGGCGGTGCCGCCGAAGCCGGCGCCCAGGTCCAGGACGCGGGCGTTCTCGGTGAGCACCGTGCAGTGCGCGGCCATGCGGTCAACGGTACGTCGGCTGGCGTCGAAGATGGATTCGCTCTGCGACTCGTAGATGCCCAGGTGCAGGTCTTCGCCGCCCCAAACGGTGGCGTAGAACGTGTCGGCGGCGTCGCTGTTGTAGTAGTCGCGCGCGATGTTCACGCTCTCGGAATAGCCTTTGGTCATCGGCGTCTCTCTCCCACGTTGAGGGTGTTGATCGCACAGCTACGGAGTCAGGCGTCCGGCGCGGCTCGCGTCGAGGTAGCGCTCGCACCACTCATCCTGGCCGGCCAGGGTCTCGGCAACGAGGATGTGGCTCATCAGGCGCACATCCAACGGGTTGAGGATGGCGGCATCCAGGCCGCGGGCCACGGCCATGGCCGCGAACACCTGATTTAGCACCTTGCGCTGCGGCAGCCCGAACGAGACGTTGGACATTCCGCAGATGAGGTGCACCTCAGGGAACCGGGTCTTGACCGCCGCGACTGCTTCCAGAAAGTCGACGGCTGCCGTCGGGTTGCTGGAGACCGCCTGGAGGAGCAGGTCGAGGTAGATGTGATCTTCTGCCACTCCCTGACCCCTGAGGTAGCTCACCATGCGATCGGCGTTGCGCAGACGCTGGTCGACCGTCTCCGGCAAGCCATCGTCGTCCATACACATGGCGATGACGTGGTGGGACGTGCCGGCGAGCAACGAGGTGACCGAGTCACGGCGGTCCTGTTCCAAACTGATCGAATTGATCATGGCGTCACCCCGGTGAACCGCGAGAGCAGCTTCGATGGCTTTGGGATTGGGGCTATCGATGGAGCAGGGGATGGTCACCGTCTGCTGGACGTGCTCGACCAACCACCCCAACAGCTCTGCTTCTTGATCCTCGAACACGCCGGCGTTGACGTCGATGAAGCTCGCGCCGGCTCCAGCCTCGTCCCGGGCCACCTGTTGGACCGTCGTGACGTCCTTCGTGCGAATCGCCTGGGCGATCACCTTGCGACTTGCGTTGATCAGCTCTCCAACGACGATCATCAATCCTCCTCGCAGCCTCTCAGTCGAGAAAGGAAGCCTGCGACACCCTGGCGCCGGGCTCGACCGTCACGAACCAATCGTCGTCGTACGGGCCGACGAGCACCCGGACGAAGTAGTCGAGGTTTCCCTGCACTTCCTCGTACGCCTTGTCGAGAAAACCGGCGTTCTCCCGTACCCGTGCGCGCAGGGAGTCCGCTTCAGAGGTCGCGCTGAATATGGCGACAATGTGGGTGTAGTGCTTGAACTCTTCGCGCAGCGCCCACTCGGCATCTTCGCGGCCCACTCTCGGGACGTAGTCGGTTTCCAGCGTGCCGAGGGGATCCCGGTTCTCGGCGACCCACCCCGGGGTCAGATAGTAGCTGCCGGACCGCCGCTGGAACGCTTCGCGGTAGGCGGCCCGGGAACCGAGGAACAAGGCGATGCAGTCGTCGACGCGTGGGATACGCAGGCCCTGCGGCGGTGCCACCAGGC
>JAFGIH010000443.1 GCA_016929985.1 Thermoleophilia bacterium
GAATCCGGCGGCGCTGTACCGCGACTGAGGCCACGGCAGAGGCAGGTTGACACGCAGGAGCTCCATCGTGATGTCCGCACAGCTGCAGTGCGGGCCGATATCTATGACGTCGAGCACTTCTTTGAGAGCCTTGTCGAAGTCGAAGTCGTTTCGTCCGGTCATGGGTCGTACTCCTGGCTAGATTTTTGCGCCGCGGTCACTCTGAACGGCAAGCCGTGTGCCGAGAGCCGTGGCCGGCATAGTCGCGGTGCGCCTGAGTGGGCGCATCCACCGCGCAGCCATCCACATACCACCTCCTCGCGGGCCGGTCTGGAGACTCAGCCGGCGGCCGGCGCGAACTCGAGAAACCTCCTCGGTTGTCGACGAGTAACGCGTGGATGTCGTCCTCGCTCAAACCAACCGCCTTCATCACGGGCAGCAGATTGACCAGGATGTGATGGTAGCTGTGGCCGCCGTAGCTCGCCAGCACACACTTGAAACAGTAGCCTTGCCCAATGATGATACGGTCTCTGTAGCCCTCCGCGATCCATTCGGCGATCGCCTCGAGCCTCCGCATGTCGCTCAAGCGGTTCAGCACCTTTCCCGCGTACGGTATGTGATAGACGGCTTGGCCGAATCCATCGTATTCCAGATGGCAGCCGGCTTCCAGTATCCTTCTGATATGAGATGACATGTAGCCTCACCTACAGGAGAGAATCGTGGACGAGAGAGTCGCTCTGACTGCGCCCTGCGGACTAGACTGCTTCAATTGCCAGATTCTGGAGGCCAATCTGACCGCCGAGATTATTGAACTCTTTCATACCAAATTCGGCGTCCCCAAGGAGGCGATAGCATGCAGGGGCTGCCGTCAGCAGGACGGGAAGCATTTCCACCTGCCGCCGGACGGATGTGCCACCCTCAACTGTGTCAAGGCCAAAGGCGTGAGTCTGTGCTGCGATTGCGACGACTTCCCCTGCGCCTTCTTGGCTCCAACTGCAGATCAGGCTTCTCGCTTTCCGCACAACATGAAGCTATACAATCTCTGTCGGATCCGGAAAGTCGGGCTCGAACGCTGGATCGAAGAAGAAGCAGGATCGATACGAGAGAAGTACTTCACCGGCACGTTCGCCGTGGGCAAAGGGCAGGCGGACTGACCTTCCAGCTCGGCGGCTTGACGGCGGAACTCGCCGCAGAACGGCCCGCCTCAAGGCGAGAACAGATCGACGAGTTGCTCGATGATCGAGCCCGTCTCCTCCTGCTCGACGAGGACGAGGCCCAACTCCGGTGCGTAGTACTTCACCTTGGACATGCCGGGTTCGGAGGAAGTAGACTCCTTGATCTTCACGACCCGCTGGAACGAGCCGTACTCGATCTCGACGGTGGCATCCACGTCCAGCACTTCAGCAATGATCTCCGCCCGGCCGTCTGCATATCCCTGGTGGTAGATGTCGCCCACCCGCGGTTCGCCTTTCATGACTATGCACGGGACTGCTCCGTCGACGCCGGCTTCCCACGAACCGGCGGTGCCGACCACCTCACCTTTTTCGTATTCCGTGACCTGCCGGCCGAAACACCACACGTTGCCGAGTTGGTCCTCGGCGTACCAGGCGATGGTATCGGTGTGGGATCTGTTCACGGGATCGTCCAGGTAGGCGTATCCGGTGAACACGGCACACTCCACCCCCCGCACGACCCGGGTCTGAGTCGTTGGCGTGAGGGTCACTCTGGTGCTGCCATTCTCGTCGTGGCGTTCGTACAGGTAGATGAGGCTCGGCGTGGCCGCGAAGTACTCGTTGGTGAAGGCCGTGGACATTTCCGTCGTCTGCGGCGCGCTGAGGGTTGTCGTTACGGCCTCGTCATCGCAGCCGGAGAGCAGCGCGGTCGGCACGGACAGTGAGAGCGAGAGGGCCACGATGAGGATGCCGGTCGGCACGCGCTTCATCTCATCTCCTCGCGGGAGTCGTCCTCCCAACGGCAACGGCCCTGGCCAGACCCTTGAGAGCCCGCCCAGGGCCGCATAGACACTAGCTGCAGGCCGCCGCGCCCATAATCACGCCGACCTGTTGACGTCGATCAGACTTTCACGCCCTTGGCGATGCGGTCGCCGATCTCCTTGTCGATGTTCCGCCAGTATTCAAGCGCACGTTCGAGTACGGGCTCACTCACGCCGCCCTTGAGGTGACCGACCACGTTCGAGACCAGACGGTCACGCTCGGCGTCGTTCATCACTTTTCGCACCAGGGCACCAGGCTGGCCCCAATCGTCATCATCCTTGCGCAGGGTGTAGGCCGCGCGCATGAACTCGCCACTGGCATCCCACACTGCATCCTCGGGATAGCGATCGGCGTCAGGCACGGGACCACCCTTGGAGTTGGGCGCGTACACCGGATCGGACACGTTGTCCATCCGCATGGCGCCGCCCTTGTTGTAACTGTTCACTTGGCTCTTGGGTCTGTTGACGGGGATCTGCTTGTAGTTGACCCCCAGCCGGGCCCGATGCGCGTCGGCGTAGGAAAGGAGCCGGGCCAAGAGCATCTTGTCGGGGCTGGGACCGATGCCGGGCACCAGGTTGTTGGGCTC
>JAFGIH010000444.1 GCA_016929985.1 Thermoleophilia bacterium
AACGAGATCCTAGTGATCGGGGAGACCTCGCCCGACTCGGCCTTCTATCCCATGCCGGACCACACCCCGGCTCTGGGGGACATCGCTGGGGATGAGGCGGCCCAGCTCTATCAGCTGCAGTTCTTCAAGAACAACGCCGTGCCCCGCATCGCCATCTGTGTGGACGGGGGCAAGCTGGACCCCGACACCAAGGACTTCATCCTCAAGTACCTGGCCGAGGGCATCCGCGGGGAGGCGCACAAGACGCTCTTGATCGAGACCGAGCCGGGGGCCGGGCTCCACGTGCACATCGAGAAGCTCACCGTGGAGGGCCGCACCGAGGCCGACTTCATGGACTATCGCAAGTGGGCCCGGGAGACGGTCATCATGGCCCACCGGGTGAGCCCGTCAAAGGTGACCATCGTCGAGAACGCCAACCTGGCCAACTCCAAGGACCAGGACAAGACCTTCAAGGAACAGGTGATAAAACCGGACCAGAACCGCTGGGAGAAGCGCATCCAGTGGCTCCTTGAGGACGAGTTCGGGGCTGACTTCCCGCTCGAGTTCCACTTCGTGGAGATGGATCTCTCCGATGAGGAGCAGATCGCCCGCACCCACAGCTACTACGCCGGCGCCGCCACCAACAACGAGGTGAGGGAGTGGGCCGGCCTACCGCCGGCCGGCGTCGACCCGGAGACCGGGGCCGTCACCGATCCGGTGCTGGAAGCCTGGGGCAAGCAGCCGTACGAGAACGATCCCGCCGCTCTGCCTCAACCCACCGACGCGAACGGCGCCCCGCTGCCGGTGGGCAAGCGAGTCTCGCCGGAGCTCAAGGCGCTGCGCAAGATGGCATCCGAGCTCGGCTACCTGATCGAGTGGGTCCAGGAGACGGACGCCGAGGGCAACCGCACCCTGCTCGAGGAGCCCGAGGTCGATGAACCGGCTGGCTATTGAGGCCATCAAGAAGGCCGCTCCTGAGCTCCGGATCCTCATTCGCAAGGCCGCCGAGGCGGAGAACGAAAACTGGCTGCGGGCTAACCTGCCCAAGACGCACAGCCTGCCCTCGCCGGCAGTCCTGGCCGGGCAGATCGTAGCGCTGAGGGACGGGGTCCTTGCGCTTCTGAAACTCCAAGCTCAACGGTACATCGAGTATGTCCGAGAGCATCCGCCCGCGCTTCGGCCGGTGGCCAAGGACGCCCTCTCCGACCTGCCGCCGGAGACAGCCGTTACCTATCACGCCTGGCTGGAGGACGTGACCCTAAGAAGGGAGTGGTGGAACCAGGAGGAGCGGCGCTTCAAGGTGGACACCCAAGAGCTCGGCGCTCTCCTTCGCGAGCACCTGCAGGAAGCGATTGGGACTGGGGGAGAGGCGGCACTGCGGGTGGCCGGGAGCCTGCCTCCGGGGTTTGCCTCTCTTGGCCAGAAGGAGGCCGCCGGTCTTCTTCGGCAGATGAGCGCCTTCGAGCACTCCATCGATGTCGGGGCCCGTGCCCTCTATCGGGCGCTCGTCGATCGAGCGGCAGGGGGCGCCATCCAAGGCGCGATCCTCCGCGACGGCGCGGGAAGGCCGCTGGCGGTGGCCACCTTCAGGTCAGTAGGCAAGGACCTGACCGTGCGCTACCTGGGGGCCCTGGACGCCGCGGTGCCCGGATCCGGGGTTCAGATGGTGAGAGAGCTGGCGGGGCTGGCCGCCTCCAAGGGCCAGGGGCTTGCGCTGTGGGCTTCCGACGGGTCCGAGGCCGTGTTCGGCGGCCTGGGATTCGCCCGGGAGGCGGGTGGGCGCTTCGCCCTGAGCGCCCAGTCTGCGCTCGAGTTGGCGCAGGCCCCTCCGGGCTCTTCAGCGGCCTGGACGCGCGCGGGTTGGCTGGAGGGCCCGGAGACCTTCCTTTCGGCAGGCGAGGCGGCAGAGGCCCAGCGGGTGCGCAAGGCCGGAGCCGGAATCCCGGAGGAACTGGGGGGCCTCGAGTTCGGGGTCGGCGAGGTGGTGCTACGGGACGCGGCGGGCCGGCTGTTGGCCGTGGCCAAATACGAGCTCCCGAAAAAAGGCGGGGATCTCGTTCTTGTCAGTCTGTGGGTGAGCCCCAAGGCCCCGCCTGCCACCGGCCGGCAGATCGTCCGCGAACTGGCCGCCGCGGCCGCCCGACACGGCCGGGGCATGGTGGCCAGGCAGCCGGCCGGCAATGTGGTTGGTCTCTATGAGCGCCTGGGCATGGCCAAGCCTGGGGAAACCTACGCCTTCACCCCGAAGGAAGCCGCGGCTTTCGCCTCGGGGCTTACCCAGAGCGCCACTTTTGCCGGCCAACTCAGCTGGGAGCTGGCCGTGGCCGGCGCCAGTGAGTATCTGGAGAAAGACGTGATCCCCGGGGTCATCGACGACGTCACCGCCACCACCCACCAGCAGCTGATCGACACCTTGATCCAGGGGCTGGATCGCGGCGAGGGAACCAACGATCTCATCGCCCGGATCCGGGCCCTGGATGACAGCACCTTCGGTCTGGCCCGGGCGGAGCGCATCGCCCGTACTGAGGTCATCACCGCCAACAGGGCCGGTGGCTACCAGATCGGTCGAGAGGCCGGGTGCACCGAGCACAGGTGGGTGTCGCGTCTGGCAAGAAACACCCGGGACTGGCACCGGGAGGCCCACGGCCAGGTGAAGCCTTATCACGAGCCGTTCGTGGTCAACAACCGCACGGGCCAACCGGAGAAGCTGCTCTTCCCCGGGGACCGTTCCCTGGGCGCCGGGCCGGAGAATGTGATCCAGTGCGTGTGCTCCGAGGATCGATTGAAGCCGGGCGTCTCTAACGACGCCGCCTACGAAGAGCACGGTACCGCCGGAACGCTCACCGCACCCGGCCCGGTAGTGGCGGCCATGCCCGAGGAAGTAGGCAAGCGAGGCCGGACTCGGCTTCAGGACCTGTGCGACTTTGTCCTCAAGAGTAAGGGCTGGGTCCCGGGGCCTAATGCCTACTGGCAGCGCGTCAGTCCCGAGCAGGAGACGGCTCCCCAGGTCACCCGGATCCCTGAGCCACCCCAAGAGTGGCGGGAGATGGTCATCGAGTGGGGGGACCCCGCCTATCCTCAGGCCAAGCTCATCGTCGATGCCGGCGTTCCGGAAGATGTGAGGGACGCGGTGGAGACGGGCTGGCGGAAGGCCATGCAGCGGCAGCCGCGAGACGTTACGGTCCGGCTGGTCGAGGGCCTGCACGATTCGGCGCCGGATGTCCGCGAAGAGGATTTGGTCAAGATCCCGGCCGAGTATCGGAGTCGCGAGGATGACATCCGTGTCTTCGCCGGCACCTACGACTGGATGTCGGAGAACGTGGAATACCAGAGGTACACGCCCGGGCCGCATCACATCATGGGGCGGGTGCCGCCACCGCCCAATATGTCACTGATCTACGAGGACCTCTGGGAAGGCACACTCGTCCACGAGATGGGGCATGACGCCTGCGACGAGCTGCTGGGAGACAACATGCACATCACGCTGAATCGCATGGTCACCGAGGCTGCAGGTGGACGCGAGGGCCTGAGTAACGCACTCCAGAAGATCAGGGAGAACATCAGTTGTTACGGCGTCCATTCCGGGGCGGAGTGCTACGCCGAATGCTACGCACTCAGACACAGTGACGCGTGGAAAGCCGGCAAGGTCCCCGGCCGGATCAAGCGGTTCGTTGAGGCCGTGCTGGCTGGGAAGCTGACCGCCGTCGAGCTCAACGATCTCACGACGAAGCTAGGAAACTGAGATGCAGGTTCTAGTTGGAGCACAGTGCGCCTTCTGCCGCAGATCTCGGATGCCCTCGGAGCTGCTGGGAGAAGTGGGGGGCTGGTTCTGCGCACCCTTCCCGAATGGTCTGCCCGCCCAGTACGAACAAGGCCTCGAGCGCTGTCCGCAGCGTGATCCCGTCGAGGATGACCGCTGGACCGGTCCCGTCAACAAGAGCCTTTCCCGGCCATCCGGCCAGATCGCCGGCATCGCTTCGATGTGGGCCGATGCTGCCATGGTCGCCATGACTGCCATCGCCAAGACCAAGGGCTGGGCGCCGGGCCCCAACGCTCAGTGGCGACGGACGGACGAGGAGCCGGAGTCTACTGCCAAGAAGTGCAAGGAAGTCCCGGTTGAGGAGTTCATGGGATTCCGGGAACGGAGCAAGCGGCCCGAGTTCCTCTCCGACTACGACGCCAAGTGGTACAAGGAGCACGAGGCCAAGACCTACAAACTGCCTGGGGTTGACGCTGGCTATGCGCTCTTTCCCGACCCCCAGAACGGCGGGAAGATGACTCTCATCTCGCTGCACAACAACAGCGGGATTTCGGGTCTTGGCGAGGCTTTGGTCGAGGATGCCATGGCCAACGGGGCGGAGGCCTTGGACTGCTACCGGGGCTTTCTCTCGAAGCTCTACTCCGGCCTGGGCTTCGTGGAGGTGCGAAAGGAACCCTGGAAGGATGAGTACGCTCCAAGCGGATGGGAATATACTGTGTACGGTCGTCCTGACGTCGTCTTCATGGAGAGACGGACATGACCTACGAGGAAGCATGCAGACTGCTCGGGTACGAAGAGCCACCGGACCTTTCGGAGTTCACCCGCAAGGTCATAGTGGAGACTGCCCTCGAACAGAGTGAGGGCGGAACCAAGCCTATCGACGAGAGCATGGCCAACCTCTGTCGGGCGCAGATCGAGGAGTTCGGATAGGCCAGGTCGCCTGACCTGATCTACGCAACATAACCCACGTCAGCTCGGGCGTGGTCGCGGCGAATCAAGGCCGCATGGTGATCGGATATCCCGGTTGTCATGCGGCCTTTGCTATGGAGGTAGTCGGTGATGAACCAGCAGGCACTGACCGAGCCGGTCGCTAAAGAGATCCGCATGCTTGTCCCGGTTGCCAAGGAGGCCGGTCCTCCGCGGCGGCAGATCACTCTGGGGGTCGTGCTCGAGCCCGACATTGAGGACCTGCAGGGCGATGTCATAGACGCCGAGGACATCGAGCTAACGGCCCACGAGTGGATGATGAGCTCGCAGGCCGCCGGTGCTATGCACGCAACCGTGGTCAAGGGGGCCAAGGTGGTCGAGAGCTACCTCGCACCTTGTGACTTCGAGGTCGAGACCGCCGATGGCCCGGAGAAGGTTCTCAAGGGTTCCTGGGTGCTCGCCGTCAAGTGGCCCGACGAGGAGTGGCAGCGGATCGAGAAGGGCGAGTACACCGGCTATTCCGTAGGCGGACAGGGGGTGCGCATCCCCCTCGAAGAGGCCATCCAGAAGGACAAAGGTTGGGTCGGCGGTCCCAATGCTGGGTGGCGCAG
>JAFGIH010000445.1 GCA_016929985.1 Thermoleophilia bacterium
GACCATGAGGGACGTCCCACCGGGAACATCGCCGTACTGGTCGACATGACCGAACGTAAGAAGGCGGAAGACGCTCTGCGGGAGTCGGAGCGAGAGAAGACCATCCTCAATCAGATCGCGAACATCTTCCTCACTGTCTCAGACGAGGCCATGTACGGACAGGTGCTTGCGGTGGTCCTCGGTGAGATGGACAGCACGTTCGGCATCTTCGGGTACTTGGGGGAGGACGGGGATCTGGTCATCCCCAGCCTGACGCGACACGTCTGGGACCAGTGCGAGGTCGCGGAGAAGTCCATCGTCTTTCCGAGAGATACGTGGGGACAGAGTCTGTGGGGTCGAGCGATCAGGGAGAAGAGGACGTTTGTCTCGGAAGGACCGTTTCGCACCCCTGTGGGACATGTCCCCATCAGCAGTTTCCTCGCGGTGCCGATCGTCTGCCACGACGAGACCATCGGGTTGCTTTCTGTCGCCAACAAGGCCGGCGGGTATTCCGATAGGGACAGCGAACTGCTGGAACGGATCGTCAAGAAGATCTCACCCGTTCTGGATGCCAGACTGCAAAGGGACCTGCAGGAACGCAGGCGCATCATCGCCGAGGCGGACCTGCGGGAGTCGGAGGAGAAGTACCGCCTGCTCGTCGCCCATGCCGCGGAGGCCATCTTCGTCTTGCAGGACGATGTCATCAAGTTCCCGAATCCAAAGACCCTGGAAATGAGCGGGTACTCCGTGGAGGAACTGGCTGAGATCCCCTTCCTCACCCACGTTCACCCTCTGGACCGCGACACGGTTCTCGACGGGCACTCGAAGATGCTGGCCGGAGAGTGGCCCCAGTCGGTGCAGCAGTTCAGGCTGGTGGACAAGCGGGGCAGGCAGGTATGGGTGCAACTCACGGCTACCGCCGTTCTGTGGGAGAAGAAGCCGGGCATCCTCTGCATGATGAGGGACGTGACGCACGAGAGGAAGCTCGAGGCGCAGATAGCCCAGGCTCAAAAAATGGAAGCGGTAGGGCGCGTGGCCGGGGGTGTGGCCCACGACTTCAACAACATGCTCACCGTGATCCTTGGCAACACGGAGTTGGCACTGCGCAACATGTCTTCGTCGGACCCACTTCGCGAAGAGCTCCAGGAGATCGACGAGACAGCGCGGCGCTCGGCCGACCTCACAGCGCAACTACTCGCCTTCGCTCGGGCACAGACCATCGCGCCGAAGGTCCTTGGCTTGAACGACGCCGTATCGGGCATGCTGGAGATGCTGCGCCGGCTCATAGGCGAAGACATCGACCTGGCCTGGCGGCCGGGAGCCGGCCTGTGGCAGGTGAAGATGGATCCCAGCCAGATCGATCAGGTCGTGGCGAACCTGTGTGTCAACGCCCGTGACGCCATCGAGGGAGTCGGCAAGGTCACCATCGAGACCGGCAACGTCAGCTTCGACGAGGCGTACTGCGCCGACCACCCGGGGTTCTTCCCCGGCGACTACGTGCTTCTCGCCGTGAGCGACGACGGATGCGGCATGGACGACGACGCGCGCGCTCACCTCTTCGAGCCCTTCTTCACCACCAAGGGCGTGGGGCAAGGCACCGGTCTGGGGCTGGCCACCGTGTACGGCGTTGTCAAGCAGAACAGCGGTTTCATCAACACGTACAGCGAACCGGGGCTCGGAACTACGTTCAAGCTCTACTTTCCCCGCTTCGAGGGCGAAGTCGCCGAACCTCAAGCGCCGCGAGGAGTCGAAACGGCGCTGGGCGGGACCGAGACGGTGCTCATCGTGGAGGACGAGAAGTCGATCCTCAACCTGGGCAGCAGGATCCTCAAGGCACTCGGATACAACGTGCTGGCCGCCAGGACGCCGGGCGATGCCCTTGCCCAGACCGAGGCGCATCCCGGTCCGATACATCTCGTGGTCACCGACGTGGTCATGCCCGAGATGAACGGTCGGATCCTTGCAGAGCGGCTGGCCGCGATGAAGCCCGGGCTCAAGTGTCTCTTCATGTCCGGCTATACGGCCAACGTGATCGCGCATCGAGGGGTCTTGGACGAGGGAGTGCGGTTCATCCAGAAGCCGTTCTCGACCAATGCCTTCGCGATGAAGGTGCGCCAGGCCCTCGACGAATAGCTGTGGAATGCGTCGACGGCTCGGTCGCCGTTGCGACAGACTTGCGACACCTCCAAGACGGCGGCGCAACAGGCCGGGTGCGGACGGTCTGGTAGATTAGGGCCTGCATGGCCAAGATACTGATCATCGAAGACGACGCGGAGCTTCGCCGCCTGCTGGAGCGCGAACTCTCGGCGGCAGGGTTCGAGCCCCTCCTCGCCGCCGACGGCGAGGAGGGGCTCGGCATTCACGCGTCCGATTCGCCGGATCTGGTCGTGCTCGACTGGATGCTGCCCGGCATCGACGGACTGGAGGTCCTCCGCAGGCTGCGCACCGAAGCCACTACCCCGGTGCTCATGCTGACGGCGCGCGGGGAGGAGATCGACAGAGTGATGGGCCTCGAGTTGGGAGCCGACGACTACCTGCCCAAGCCCTTCGGCATCCGCGAACTCCTGGCCCGTATCCGGGCGCTGCTGCGGCGGGCAGAATTGGTCCGAGATACGCTCACGTCGGATCGGGCGGGTCAGGTCGAGCGCCTCACGTATGCGGCCCTAACCCTGGACCCCGTCGCTCACACCGTCACTTGCGCCGATGAGCACGTGGACCTCAGCCACACGGAGTTCGAGCTGCTCCATCTATTCCTGCGCAACCGGGGCCGCGCCTTCAGCCGCGCCTACCTCCTGGAGACGGTCTGGGGTGTGAGGGAGGTCCCCGGCGATCGCTCGGTGGACAACGCCATCCTGCGGCTGCGGCGCAAGCTCGGCGACGCCGGATCAGCCATAGAGACCGTGTGGGGTGTGGGATACAGGCTGAGAAAGGCATGAGCAGCCCGCGGCGCCCCCTGTTTCTGGGGCTGCTGGGGTCGGCCGGTGTCGTCCGTGGGGCTCTGGAGGCCCTGGGTCTCTCCGTGCTCCTCACGCTATACCTCGTGGCGTTCCGCGGGTACTTCACGGCCTCCCTCCTCTGCGCGGTGCCGCCGTTGCTCGGGGTGACCGGCGCGCTGCTGTTCTCGGTGCGAGTGCGGATCTCGGCGAAGCGTGGTCCGACTCAGTTGGTCGACGAAGGCCTGCTGTGTCTGGTTCTGCTCGGCGTGCAGACGGTGGGTGTACTCTTGGTGGCTTTCATACTCAAGACGGCTGATCGTCAGCTCGTCTTCTGGCTCGCCCGCTCGGACGTCCTGCCGTTCTACGCGGGAGCGCTCATTGCGTTCTGCGTCTTCAGGCCCGGACTTCGCCTGGTTCTGCGCTGGGAGAGTGCCCGCCGCCGCCGGCTGGCTTGGTCGATGAGTGGAGTGCCCATCGCCCTTATCCTGGCGCTCGTGTGGCTGGGCGTCGCGGCGTTCCTCGTGTGGATCACGGTGAATGAGGATGGTCTCTCCGTGACGTCGCTGATCGACGGCAGTGCCGGCGCCGAAGCCTACCTGGTGTGGATCGTTCCCGCGGTTGTCATCTGGGCTGTCGTCTCCGCCACGCTCGCGCTGGTCTTCCTGCCTCTGTCGGCCGGGCTTTCCTACCTGGCGACCCTTCCGGTGGTGCGGAGGATCGAGGAGCTGGCAGACGCCACGCGGGCGTTCCGCATCGGCGAGCGCAGGATCGCGGTGGAAGTGGTGGGCGAGGACGAGGTAGCTCAGCTCACCACGGACTTCAACGCCATGGCCGACGACCTCTCGCAGTATCTCGCGCAACTGGAGAGCGAGCGGGACCGCGCCTCCCGACTGCTGGACGCGCGCCGCCTGCTCTTCGCCGAGGTATCCCATGAGCTCAGGACCCCCATCGCCATCGTGCGCGGTTATCTTGACTCCATTGGCGAGCATTGGGACGAGCGCCCGCCCGATTCCCTGAAGACGGACCTCGAGGTGATTCACCGGGAGACGTTGCGGCTGCAGAGTCTGGTCGATGATCTCTTTACGGTGGCCCGGGCCGGGGCGGGCGGTCTCTCTCTGGCGCTGCAGCCTGTGCAGCCTGCCACGGTCATCAGCGCCGTCCTGGACTCGTTCGCCGGGCCGGCTTGGGAGCGCGAGAGGATCACGCTCACCTCCACCACCGGCGAGGACGGTCTGCCGGAAATCAACGCCGATCCCCGCAGGATGGAGCAGATCCTCTTCAACCTGGTGCGAAACGCGGTCCGGCACACGCCACCCGGCGGTCTGGTGTCGGTGGGGGCGTTCGCCGAAGCCGGGCACGTGCGCTTCGAGGTGCACGACACGGGCAAGGGCATCCCTCCCGAAGACTCCAGCCGCATCTGGGAGAGGTTCTACCAGAGCGACACCCAGGAGCAGAGCGGCGAGGGGGCGGGGCTGGGCCTTTTCATCGTCAGAGAGCTGACCGAGGCTATGGGCGGCAGCGTGGAGCTGCGTTCGGTGCCCGATATCGGCAGTTGCTTCATGGTGCGTATCCCCCGCGCCTAGAACCTGCGGCTCGATTGCGCGGCCTCATGCGTCGCGCTGCCACCACCCATGTCGCCGCCGACTTATTGCGACACATCTGCGACGCCCAGGCGACATCCTCGTGACGCGTCCTCCGTAGGCTTGCGTTGACCGACATGAACGCACAAGGAGGACGTTTTCATGACAACGCGATCGCCTCATGGCGGAGCCCGGCGTCGATGCCGGACGATCGTCTTGACTTTGCTGTTGACCCTTGTCTTGGTGGCGGTCTCAGTCGCCGCCTATGCAGTTGAGCAGGCCGGCACGCCCGTCGCCGTCACAGACACAGCCCTCGGCACCGGCCCCGAACCATCGGCCTCCATCTCCGGGACGGCATCCGTCGAGGATCTGGAGCGTTCCTACGGACTGCTCCAGGAAGAATCCGGGCGCCTGCGTTCCGTGATCGAGGAGAGGGGCAGCCGGCGCGACGACAAGGCTGATCGCCGGCTCGACTGGCCGGTCGAGGGCGATCCGGTCATCTCCTCGGGGTTTGGGCCCCGACTGCACCCCGTGCTGGGAAGGAACATCGACCACGAGGGCATCGACCTCGCCTTGGCTCTGTTGTCACCGGTCAAGGCGGCCGGCGACGGAGAGGTCATCTACATCAGCAACCTGGAGGTCCACGGCACGACCTTGGTGATCGACCACGGCAATGGCCTTGCGACAGTCTACTGTCACCTCACCCAGACCTTGGTCGAAGAGGGGACGAGGGTGGACCAAGGCCAGGTAGTGGCCGAGAGTGGCATGACCGGTCTCGCGACGGGCCCTCACCTGCACTTCGAGGTGCGCGACGACGGCAGGCCGGAGAACCCCAGGGAGTTCTTGCCGCGGCTGCTGCCTCAGACCACCCTGCCCTAGCTATCGGATCGTGAGTGCGGCCCCACCCCGTCTCTGGTAGCATGCCCGTACACCGGACGGAGGAATGGAGGAGGCCGGGATGCGACGACCACGAGCCATCGTCACCGGCGTTGTGGCGATCACACTGGTGTGCGCCTTTGTAGTCGCCGCGACCGCTCTTGCATTCACCGACGTCCCGGATAGCCATCCTCATGCGGGCGCCATCAACGAGCTTGCCGGGCTCGGCGTGGTGAGCGGCAAGGGCGACGGC
>JAFGIH010000446.1 GCA_016929985.1 Thermoleophilia bacterium
AAGACCTGCGAGACCAGGCCCATGTCTTTGTGGACGATCAGCCGAGCCCCGTCGGTGACCGCTATGCCCGCCGACTCCTGGCCGCGGTGCTGCAAAGCGAAAAGAGCGAAGAAGGTGAGACGGGCGACATCCATCTCGGGAGCGTAGATGGCGAACACCCCACACTCATCGCGGGGTGACTCGCGGACGTCCATGTCAGGCACCGGCGTTCCCGCCATCCTCTCCGCCCCTCGGCGGACCACCTTCCACGTCCGGTGCTACAACCACCGAGTCGGAGGCCTCAGGCGCCGACCCATCCGCGACCGGAGCACTCGCCCCCGTGCAGTCGGGTCCGCATCCGGGGATCTCCCGCCAGTCGAGTTGGCTCTGGCACACCCGGCAGACGCAAGTCTCGGGGAGATAGCCTTTTATGAACGAATCGCGGGCGCCGCAGCGCGGGCAGACAGTCTGATCGCTCATCAGACTCACTTCCGTAGGCTCTCAAGGCGGGCCATGCTTCACGCTCCTCGTCGCAGGACTGTCCGGCACGTCCAAGGGCGGCCGACGGCGGGGAACCGACCAGGCTTCGATTCTACCAGCTTGGGCGGACGCGAGGGGACGCATACGAGCGGCCGACGGCACAATGGCGCCCCGGCATTGACAACACGCCGGCGTGGCTCTACTGTCCTCGGCATGAACCTCGATCGCAAGCTCCATATCGTGGCCATCTCATCGCTGGTGGGCGCCATCGTCATCGGCGGCGTCTCGTACCTGCTCGACGGAGTGGTCTTCTGGATCATGATAGGCATCGCCGTGCTGCTGGTAGTAGTCGGAATGTACTTCGCCTCGCGCGCGGGAGCCGAGCAGCGCAAGCGGGAGGAAGCCGGCCGGCACTAGGCCGCTATCCGCCCGGGGGGCACCAAGCCGACGGACGCCACCCTGCATGCCCGGTGACCAGCGCCACCTCGGCTGTACGAACCCCGGGGACCTCCGCGATGGTCCGCCCGACGAACTCGAGTACCTCTTCGGCGCCGGCCATGTGGACTTCGGCGAGGAGGTCGAACGCCCCGGCAGTGTGACAGAGCCAGGTTATGGCGGGCAGACGCGCCAGACTGTCTCCTATCTCCTCGGTGCGCCCGGGATCGGTGCACAGGTAGACATGGGCGCCTACGGGCAGGCCGAGCACAGCCGGGTTGATCACCCCGGCGATCTTGCACACGCCCTTCTTGACCAACCTGTCGATGCGACTCTTCACGGTGGGCTGGCTGAGCCGCACGAGTCGTGCGATCTCAGCGGCCGGCCGCCGTCCGTCCTCCTGCAGCAGGCGGATGACCTGGATATCGACGTCGTCGAGCCGCTCGACCGCCGGGCTCTCGTCGCGGCCCCACATCGCCCGCGGATACGCACCCGCGTCGCCCCGCCATACAGGCATCTCCCACCGGTCGGCGCGGCCGGAGGCGCGCGACGCATTCGACGTCCGGCGCTCGATGGGCCGCCACCACGTCTGCCGCAGAGACAGCAGCGTCTCCAGGTCTTCCACTCCCGGCAGGCGGCTGACCCTGCGGACGACCAGGTCGAAGATCTCGTCCGGTCCACGGACGATCGCCTCGACGAAGACCCCGTACCGTCCGATCGTCTCCCCCGCCCAATAGACTTCGGGGTATGGCCCGAGCGCCTCCACGATCTGCGGCGCGGCGCCTGGACGTGTCCGGATGAGCACGATGACGCTCGTACGGAAGCCAAGGGTCTCGGGGTCGACGATGGCCATCACCCGGCACGCACCGCCGTCGATCAGACGGTCGATGCGCTTCTTGATGGTGGAGTGGCTGACCTTCAGCTCCGCGGCGATCTGCACGTTCGACGCGCGACCGTCCTGGGTGAGGGCCGTCAGGATATGGTGATCGAGCGCGTCGAGCTGCATCTGTCTCCAAGAGAGCTACGCAAAATGTACCTTCCTACAACAATTGTACAAAGTGATTCTTTTCACCACAATGACCATTTGCGAAAGGTATCAAAGCAGGATGACCTTGATCTTTGTCCAAAGTAGACCTTCGGGTCCACCCGGTGGCCCTCCTGACCTGACGGTCACCACTCCAGGGCGACCACCCGGTCGAAGATCACTCCCATGTTGCGGAGTTGGTGAGCGGGGTCGAAACAGGCATCGAGATCCTTGGCCGAGAGGCGATTCGTGACCTCAGCGTCGGCCTCGAGCAGTCGCCTGAACGAGGTCTTCTCCTCCCAGGCCTTCATCGCACTGCGCTGCACCAACGCATAGGCGTCGTCGCGGAGCATGCCGGCTTCCACCAGGGCCAGGAGTACCCGCTGGCTGTAGAGCAGACCGAAGCTCTTCTCCATGTTGGCGGCCATGTTCTCCGGGTAGACCTTCAGCTTGTCCACGAGCCAGCAGGCCTTCTTGAGCATGTAGTGCAGGAGGATGGTGCTGTCGGGCAGGATGATCCGCTCGGCGCTCGAGTGGCTGATGTCGCGCTCGTGCCAGAGAGCAACGTTCTCGAAAGCGGTCAGCATATTGCCGCGGATGACGCGGGCCTGGCCGCAGAGGCGCTCGGAGATGATGGGATTGCGCTTGTGCGGCATAGCCGACGAGCCCTTCTGGCCGGGAGCAAAGTACTCCTCCGCCTCCAGCACCTCGGTGCGCTGGTAGTGCCGCACCTGCAGGGCGATCTTCTCGATGGTGGTGGCGAGCAACGCCAGTGCCGCCATGAACTCTGCGTGCCGGTCGCGCTGCACGATCTGAGTGGAGATAGGCGCCGCTTCCAGACCGAGGACCCGCATGGCGATGTCTTCCACCTGGGGGTCGACGTTGGCATAGGTGCCCACGGCGCCGGAGATCTTGCCCACCGCCACCTGCTTTGCGGCCCGCCGCAGCCTGTGCAGTCCGCGCTCCACCTCGAAGGCCCACAGGCCCAACACCATCCCAAAGGTGATGGGTTCGGCGTGAACCCCGTGTGTGCGACCCATCATCACGGTGTCCTGATGCTCCAGGGCCCTCCGCTGCAGGATGCGGCCCAGCTCCATGGTCTCGTGCTCG
>JAFGIH010000447.1 GCA_016929985.1 Thermoleophilia bacterium
AGCGAGTGGTCGCCGCGGCCGGTGGCCGGGGGCTCCCTGAAAGCGCTTTCGCGGAGCTTCGCGAGTGCGCGAGAAGGGAGCCCCCGGCCACCGGCCGAAGGCCACTAGCAGCCGCGGGCGTGATGTCCCTCAGCTGCAGAACTTGTGGCGCGGCACCTCCAGGGCCGGCTCGTCTTTGACGCTCTGGACGAGGTCCCAAGCCTTGGTGACGTTCTCCTCATAGCCCTCGAGCAGCAGCACCACTGCCCCCTCGCTCCCACCGATGCCGCCGCTCGCGACATGGCGCACGTTCACGCCGGCCAATACTCCCAAGGCCTGGATCTCAGTCACCACCAGCCCGGCAGTCACCGGGTACAACCATGAGGGCAGACCCATACAACGCGACAGGGTGAGCTGGCCCCATCCCGCCGCCGCGCTCGGCACACAAGCCACCAGCTTCTCCAGTCCCACGGGGAAGATGACCGGGATCCCCCGCACGGCTACCCTGCTCATGATGGCTCCGATGGTGCCCCCCTGCGGGTTCGCCGCCAGCACGCCCGCATTCCCCAACGGGTCGACCGCATTCGCGCCCTTGATGACGCAGTCGCCTCTTTCCATGTCGTTGAAGAAGTCCCGGGCCTCCATCTCCACCCTCTCGCCCTTGATGTAGAAGCGAGGCACCTCGCGGTCGTCGGGGATGCTGGAGGTCAGCATGCCACCCGCCACCATGCCGACGCTGTAGCAATAGGGAGAGACCTTCTCCCCGGTCAGCGCCTCGAGCACGAACACGCTGCTGGTGCTGGTGGATATCGCCAGCCTGCCGTCGGCGTACGCGCCGGTGACCTCAGGCAGGGAGGCCACCGCCTGGCCGATCAGACGCTTCGACGCTGCCGGATTGAGTACCACGGCGGCCTGCTGAACACGGGATTTGTCGCTCAGGTCGAGCTGAACGGGATAGAACATCTTGCACCACCTTGCTGCCGAGTGTGATCGGAAACCAGCGGCGACTCGCAGTGAGTCACAGACGAGTCATGGGCCGTTGAAAGTCAAGGATAGCGCGTCAGACCAGCCCCGGGACAGCGCAGCGCCGGGCTCCTCCGCGGACCTGTCCGACGCCCGTGCGATAATGCGAGACCCCGCAGTCGATGCGGGGCCTTCAGTCCGTGACCGCCTGGTGAAAACATGCAGCCGGAAAACATGAACGACACTGAGCCTACGCCGCAATCCCTCGAGGATGCGCTGCGTCCTGCGAAGACCGGTTGGCTACAGTTGGGAGTCATCTGCGCGTCGGAGTTCGTCATCTGGACGGGCTTCAGCGGCATCCTTCCCTACCTCCCCATCTTTCTCAAGGAGGAGGGGCACAGCTCGGTGATCATGATCGGCTTCATAGCGGCCGCTTTCTACCTGGGCACGCTCATCTTCTCGTCGCCGTTCGGCTGGTTGAGCGACATCATAGGGCGCAAACCCATGATGATCGCGGGCATGGCGATCCTCACCGTGGCCTGCTTCCTGTTCACGCTCACGGTCAACCCGAGGTGGTTCTTGCTCTTTCGACTTCTCGAGGGCATGAGCGCCGCGGCCGGTGGAGTCATGTTCGCCTTCATCGCCGACGTCAGCGTGCCGAGTCAACGCAGCAGGGCGCTCGGATTGGTCATGTCGGCGCAGTTCGCGGGCGCCATCCTCGGGCCGGCGGTGAGCGCCGCGCTCTATCACGCTGGCGGCGGCGGCCGTCCCGGCTTCTACGCCATCTTCTACTTCGCGGCCGCCCTGGCGGGGGTTACCACGGTCGTCATGACCTTTCTCATCCACGAGCCCGCCGCCACCAGCCGGCGCAAGGCCGTGCAGACCGAGAAGAAGCCCCGGCCCAGCTACCGGGAGATCCTGCGGCCCGCCATAATCGGCTTCCTAGTCGTGGGATTCGGCATCAACTTCGCCTTCGGCGGCTTTGAGGTCATCTGGAGCCTCTGGCTGGAGCATTTGGGCGCCTCCATGACCATGGTCTCGGTGGTGTGGATAGTGATGAGCCTGCCCATGTTGTTCTCGTTCGCGGGCGGCATCCTGGCCGATCGTTACAACCGGTGCGCCCTCATGCTCGGTGGCAACACCCTGGCGGCGCTGGTCTTCCTGGCCTTCGGGGTCGTGCGTAGCATCACTGTCTACCTCGTCCTGGGATTCGTGTTGGGCCTCGCCTTCGCGCTATCCAGCCCCGCGAAACAGGGCTTCCTCGTCCAGGCCAGCCCGGTGAAGTGGATCGGCACGGTGCAGGGTCTCGACGCGACCTCCGCGCAACTCGGCGGGATGTTGGGCACGCTGATCGTTCCCGTCATGTATGAGGCCATCTCCGGGTATGTCGTCGCCGTGGTCGGGGCGATCGCCCTGGTTTGCTTCGCCATCGCGACTCCGGTGCTTACTCGGGAGAGCAGGCGGCAGAAGCTCGAGGGCATGCGACCCCCGGAGATACTCCCGGCGACGCCGGCCGGCGAGACCGTTTAGGACGCTGCTGGCCCAGGCGCGCCGGCCTCAGGCTGTCGTCAGATCGGCCGCCGCGGCTGCCAGGAACGGCGTCACCATGGGTGCAACGTTGATGAGTGCATGGCTCGCCCCCGGGAGCAGCCGCGCGTCGGCTCCCTCCACCAACCTCTCAAGACGAGCGATGGTCTTCGGCGAGTCGAACAGGTTGTCACTCGCCCCCGCCATGAGCAGCACGGGCATAGTGAGGCGCCGCAACTGCTCGTCGGTGAGAAGGGGCGGGGCATCCGTCCGGGAGCGGAAGTGGGTGAAGATCAGATCCATGAAATCCGCGGCCTCCGGTCCCCCGTCGCAGTCGCCCATGATGCAACGCATCAGCGCCTGCCTGCCCCCTCTTCCAAGCACACCGTAGGTGAGCCCGCGGAGGATGAAGCTCGGCTTAGTCTGCGTCACGCCCCCAGGCGCGAGCAGCACCAGGGCCTTCACCCGCTCGGGGTGCGCGCTCGCGAAACGGAGCGCGCTGTATCCGCCCTGGGAGATGCCGGCTAGGAGCACCGGCGCCGCGGCACAGGCGGCACCACTTGCCGCCGCTTCGGCCGCCGCGGCGGCGCCGAGCGCGTCGACGACGTCCTCCAACCACTCCACGACGGCGTCCCCCCGCCAGGAGAAACGCTCCTGGCAGCTGCGGCCCGGCTCCCCGGGGGTCTCCACAGCGTAGACGCGGAAGTGCCGCGAAAGCTCCGGGATGTCCGCTCCCCACGCGAGCGCGTTGGCACCCGCTCCGTGCAACAGCACCAAAGAAGGCGCGCCTTTCTGCCCCTGCACGAGCACATGCGTGCGGCCACGGCGCGTCTCCAGGTACAGGCTCTCAGTCGATGCCGGCCATTGCGCCAGAATCTGGTCGTAGTAGGCCATGATCTGCCGCTCTCCGGCGGGAGTCTTGTAGATGGGCTTCTTGTTCACGAGTCACCCCCCTCGGTCAGTTCTTCGCGCAGGCGCGCCAGCCACTGCAGCTCGGCCTCATACATCGAGCGATCGTGGTCGGCGATCATGAACCACAACAGCTCCGCCCGGGGGGTGCGGGCCGGACCTTCCGGTCCGCGCCTGACCAACTCCTTCTGCATGAGCAGCTTCAGCTGTACCTCGTGTTCGTAGCGTTCGATCAGCGACTCCAACTCCGCCTCGGTGAGCTGATCGGCCCAGGCCAGCTGGGTGAGGAAGGAGTTCCGCATCTGGGGCAGGGCCGGATCGGACACCACCCACTCCCTCAGCGCGGCCCGACCGGCCGGGGCGAGACTGTAGACCTTGCTGGGCGGGTAGTTGCCCTGCTGCATGGTCTCACTCTCCACCAGCCCTTCCTTGTGCATGTCCACCAAGGCCGGATAGACCTGGTTGCTGTTGCCCGACCAATACAGCGCGACCGTCTCCGAGAAATACTTCCGCAGTTGGTAGCCCGAGGAGGGCTTCCAGCTGAGCAGTCCCAGAATGGCGTACTTGATCGCCATGGCCATCATTCCTTTCGAAACTTACTAGTATTTTCGTGACTAGTCTAGTAGTAACCTATTTGAAGACCAAAGTCAAGCTCCACAGGAGGTCTCTGCGGGCGGACTCAGAGGTGGGTTCTGCGCGTGGTTCGGCGGCTATGCTCCAGGCGCCGCGCCGGTCAATCCCGGAGGGCGGCGCGCTTCACCTGGTTCCTTCCGGCCGCCTTCGCCGCGTACTGGGCGTCATCGGCCGCGGATACGACTCTCTGCGGGGTGGTTCCGTCGACCGGGTAGACGGCCACGCCGAAGGAGGCCGTCACTCTCAGTTTCTTGCCCTGGTAGGTGATGGCGGTCTCTTCCACCGTCTCGCGCATCTTCTCCGCCCACTCCGCCGCGACGTCGCCGGGCATATCGGGGAACACCAGCAGGAACTCTTCGCCGCCATAGCGGCAGGGGATGTCGCTGCTCCTGCAGCTCCTTTTCAGGAGCGAGCCGAGGGTCTTCAGCACCTTGTCACCCGCCTGGTGCCCATACTGGTCGTTGATCGACTTGAAGTGGTCGATGTCGCACATCACCAAGCTCACGGGGTAGCCATCCCGCGTGGCGCGCACCAGCTCGCGATTGATCGATTCTTCCATGAACCTGCGGTTGTAGAGACCGGTGAGCGGATCTTGGATGGCCTGCTCGGCCAAACGCCGGTTGAGAGCCTCCACTTTGCGTTCCGCCTGTTTACGCGCCGTGACGTCGGCGGCGACGAGGATGAGCGCCATCCTCCCGGACAACCTCATGCGCGAGCACGATAGCTCCACGTCGACGGTCGAACCGTCTTTCTTCCTCCCTTTGTAGCCTAGAAGCGTCTCCCCCGCCTCGTCGGCCAGGCGTTGGCGGATGTACTCGACGACCAAGGCCGAATCGCCCGAGGTGACGGTCTCGATGAGGGGCCGTCCGAGAAGCTCCTCGCGGTCATATCCGAAGGTCTCTGCGTAGCGAGGATTGACGAAGGTGAAGCGGGCTCCCTCGACGATGGCGATCCCGGCCAGGGACTGCTCCGCAAGTCCACGGAACCTGGCTTCGGACTCCCTGAGCGTCCGGTTGATCTTCTCGTTCTGTTCCAGCGCACGCCTGAGCTCCTCGGTCCGCCGCCGGACCACATCACCCAAGACCAACGTCCGCTCGAAGAGCTCGAACTCCGAGACATCCTGGTTGGTGGTGCGCTCGGCCCTGTCCATGAGTACCTGTACCGTCTTCTCCAACCGCGCGATCTGCGCTTGGAGCTCCTCCACGGTTGGTGGATCAGGCTCGGAAGGGCGTTTGTGCGTCACATCTTCTCCGAGCCGCCGAACGCGATGCCGGTAAGAGTCTGGTTGATGTGCACGCCATAGAACTGCTCGCCGTAAGTCGCGAAGCCGCTCGCGTTGCAGCGGCGGAACGTCTCACTGACGCGCTCCTTGAGACCCAGCCGGCCGATCTCCAAGCTCCGCAGAGTACAGTCACAGGCGATGACCAGGGTGGGCCGGCCGACGTTGCGCTGGACCCTCTCGAGAGCCTCCTCGAGGTCGGCGACGATATCTCCCCTCTCTGCCGCCCGCAAAACGACCCCTTCCTCGATGGCGCAGAAGAGCGTGAGACTCCCATCGGGGTTGACGCGCACCACCGAGCGGGCGTAGTCGGTTCCTCCGATGCGCACCATGAGCGGATGGTCGCCGTAGAAGGACGACCCCACTTCGCTCACGTCGACCCCGCACAGCCGGGCATAGCCCTCGACGGCGGGAAGACCATCGATCTCGGTCACCGTGCGGGTCTCAGGATCGGCAGCCGTGACCACAGCCCGCCTGTCGGTGCCGGAGAAATGAAACGTGGAAAAGGTTGTGAACGGCAGAGACGTGGCGGCCAACACCAGGACCGCGCTGTTCTCTTGAAAACGTCCCGCGCTGAAGACGTAGGCGTGGGCGTACCGCTCTCCGTCCCCAGCCGACCCACCGACCAGTGGGATCCGGCCGAGTGCGTGTTGAAAGGCGCGGGTGACCGACTCCTCGCGCACCGAGAGACCGTCGGTCATCTGAAACGCGAAGATGCTTTGCTCGTATGTGTCGGAAACGCGGCTCTCCAGCTGACCCAGCAACAGATGGGCGAGGGATTCACCGTCCTCGGGGGCGAACCGCCGCAAGTCGTCCACGCTCCCGCAGACCGCGGTGAAACTGCTAGAAGGAAGGCTGAATCCAGACAGACTGTGATCGAGATAGCCCATTGGGCCGATCTCACCAGCAGTAGTGCAACCCACCACCGTCACCCCGGCGAACACCTGGTTGACTTCCCTGGCGATGATGTCTAGATCGTATTCGGTGGAACAGAAGAAGACCACCAGTTCCGTGTCGGGCTGGGTCACCTGCTCGTGCAGCTCTCTGACCGCCGCCTCGGCATCTGGCGCGTTCGACTGACCGATGCGGATCATCGGTCGGGCATGTATTTCTTCTTGAAGGCCGCTTCCTCGCGCGTCTCCAAGATATCGTGCAGCACGTCCTCCACAGCGTCGAGGTCCAGGGTGTACCCGAAGGGGAACCTCCCGGCCACCACGCAGTCGTTCTTCACGTCCATTACTCTGAAGAGACCGTAGTCCATGCGGCTGGTGTCACGTGTGCGCGACTTGCGAAGCGCAAACCCCATGCCCGCGGCCATGCGGCGAAGCCGGGCTTCACGTCTCTTGTTTTCGGCCTTGTCCGGCTGGTTTTCCATGTGACCAGTCCTCCTTGCCCTAGTTGCGCCCGATTATCCGCCCTTTGCGCGGCGGCTGGCAAGCACCTCGCTCTTCCGCGGCCACTCCCGTCGCTCGCGGCGGTCCGGTCCGTCGAAGCCGACGGCCTCTACTCTTTGACCTGCACCATCACCTTGAAAGCGCCTCCCAGATTTTGCTCGTCCAGTAGGTGCTCGAGCACCGTCGCCTGCCGGTCGGCCTCCAGAGTATCGAGCGCCGCTTCCCCGCGTCCCTCGCGTAGGGCCCGCAACTCGTCCTCTGCCCCTCCCCCCCGCAGAAACCCGGCCAGGGTGGTGAAGAGCACGGCCTCGAAGCCCACCCGCCGCCCGTGAAGATCGAGGGCGGCGAAGTCAACGTCCGCGGTGAGATCCTGCCTTCCGGCTCTGGCGAGGACGTCGGCGGTCCGTTGATGCTTGAAGTAGCCGCGGACGGTGCGCCTCCGGCGCGTGCGGGGTTCGGGCCCCGACAGTCGGTCGCTGCCCGGCAGGCCCGGGAACCGATCGCCGTAGTCGATGTTCACGAAGCTCCCGGAAGGCATCGCTTCCGCCACCCGCCGCAACAGGTCGCCCACGGCCGGGGAGACCTCAAGCATGCCGTCGTCGGTGAAGGCCTCCAGGCGCCGCGGGTCGAGGGTGCCGAAGAGGGACGCGACCTCGCTTGTCGCCGAGTCCGAAGCGTCGCCCCAGACCTCTACGAGGCCCGCTCCCTCAACCGCCACGTACAGCTCGTGGAGCGCGGTCCCGCGGACGTCGACCAGGTGCACCGGGAGGGCGTCCAGGAACTCGTTGCCGAAGATGACGACCGGCCGCACGCCCGCACAAGCCTCTTCGAGGTCGGCGCCCCATCCCACGCGCCGGCCGGCAGAAGCCGGCCCGCTGAGGGCCGCGGCCTGCTTCTGCCGCAGACCGGCCCCTACTTCGACGATGCGATAGTCGAGCAGCCCGCGGAGCTCCGGCCGAACCTCTCGCCAGTGAAGGAGGATCGCTTGGGCCAGATGGCCCTCACCTCCGCCCAGTTCGACGACGCAAGGTCGGTCCGCAGGGGCCGGCGCCGGCGCCTCCGCGCCCGTTGCCGCAAGGGAAGCGTCCACCAACTCGGTGACCAGCCTGGCCACGGTCGTGTTGAAGAAGGGCGACAGGGCCGGGGCGGTGGAGAAGTCCCCCCTGTGGCTCAACAGTCGATCGACCCGGCTGTAGTAGCCAAGGGTGGGGTGGGTCAGGGCGATCTCCATGAATCGCGCGAACGTGACCAGCCCGCCCTCGGCGCTGACGACCTCAGCGATCGACCGAGGGGCCGGCAGCCCCGGCAGCCCTTCAGCCTGAGGAGGCCGTGCTCCTTCGATACGGTCCGTAGCGCCTCCCGCTACCCGGCCGGCCGAACGTCCTTCATCTCCTCACAACCCTCGGCCGTCGCGGCCGTGTCTCCCGCATACTGCAGACCGTAGAACCTACACAGCTTTGCCTCTTCGGCCTGGGTGATGACCTGCTCGTCGTCGAGCTTGGGAGCGCTCTCCACCCTGGTCTTGGTGTGGCGCACCGAGAGACGATCTCCCGAGCGGCGCACGTCGGCCATGGGCACAAGGATATTCTTGGGACCGGCGAACCCCGTACTGACGACCAACCACTGCGCGCCACCTGTGACGTCCCCATAGCGGACGTCCTCGATCTTGCCGATCAGGTTGCCGTCGAGGTCGTAGAGGTCGTTGCCGGTCCACTCTGTCTGGGAGTTGTCAAGCTCTGTCATGTCTGCTCCTTCTTCGGCTTCTCGGAGTGTTCGCCGTCTACCTACCCGGCTCGCGCTGAATACGAAACGCAGCCCGGCCGCTCCAGAAGCCCCGCGCCGTGAGAACTGCGAGGGCGGCCAGAATCAACCCCATGCCCACTGCCTCCACGGCGCTTGGTCGTTCGCCGAGTTGTATCCATGCCGCGACGACACCCACGACGGGAATGGCCAGGCTGCTGATGCCGGCAGTCCCGGCCGGCAGTCTGCTGAGCACGAACAACCACAGTAGCCAGGCGATGGCGCTGGCCGCGATCACGTTGTACAGCAGTGCCGCCACGAAGCTCAGGTTCCAGACCGGACCCCGCTCGTCAACCAAGAAGCCGACGACGATCAGCGGGATCGACCCTATCAGAGCCGACCAGGCGCTGAACGACAGGGTCTCCACCTCGTGCCGCCTGCGGATCATCTTGAAAAGCACCGACGCCACCGCCCAGGAGAGGCCCCCCGCTACCGCCAGCATGCTGGCCTTCACCCCCCGAAGGCTCCAGGGGTCGAGAACCAAGACCAAGCCCGCCAAAGCGAGTATCACGGCTGCCCACTGCGCGCCCCGTATCCGCTCCCCCAACACCGGCCAGGCGATGAGCAGCAGCCAGAACGGCATGGTGTAGGTGAGCACCGACGTCCTCCCCGCACTGCCGACATGGAGCGCCCATATGGAGAGCCCGGACATGCCGGTCGAGAAGAGGCCATACAGCGCCGCCCACCAGAAGACCTTGGGCCGTAGCGAGCTATGGCGCAGCGCGAGGACGGCGAACAAGGCGAGAGCGCCCAGGACGTTGCGCAGGGCGGCGAAGGTGAACGGGTCGGAGTATCGCACTCCCACCTTCATCACTACCCAGTTGTATCCCCAGATGAGCGCCAAGATGGTCAGCGCCGCGGAGGGAAGATAGGCCGATCGTTTGGGGTCGTTCTCCGTCACCAGCCCACTCTACCCCAATCCGCCTGCGTAGCCGCCGTCATGTGTTTGCTTGGCCGCCGCTGGGTAGATTAGGGAGCGACTGATCAAGAAAGGGAAACAATGGCCGATCGAACCGAACAGCTGAACCGTTGGAACGGACGAGATCTGCTCGATACGCGCTCCAAGAAGATCGGGGTCATCGCCGGTCCGGCGTCCCCTGTAAGGAGGTTCGGCACGAGCTGGTTGGTAGTCGAGACTGACGCCGCCAGGTTTCCGGTGCCGCTCATCGGGATCCGCTCCACAGGCGACCGTCTGGTGCTGCCCTACCCCAAATCGTACGTAGAGAGCGGACCGGCCCTCGTGGACGACCAGCCACTCTCTGACGCAGAGTTGCGCCGCCTGGGTCTACACTACGGCTTCGACAGAGCGCTGGGCGACCCTTCGTGCTGCCGGACCTGCGGGCTCTGTAGCTCGGGAAGAAGGGCAAGAAGGTCCCAGTAGCTACTCCGCCTTGCGGATGCGCGAGACCTTGGTTCCGCACACCGGGCACGAACCCTGATAGGCAGGACGCCCGTTCGACAGCGTCACCGTCGTTGGATTCCTGATCATCCGCTGGTCGCGGCACTTCACGCAGTAGATCTGCACCTCGAACCCAGAGAGGTCGGCAGTCTCCTCGGCCGTCTCCTCGGCAGGCTCCTCGGCCGCCCACGCAGCCGAAGGCTGAGTCGCTGCCGCCTGACTCAGGGTCTGGGCGG
>JAFGIH010000448.1 GCA_016929985.1 Thermoleophilia bacterium
ACCGATGGAGGAGATGATGATCTTGCCTATCGGCTTGCCGATCTCCTTGCCCACCGTTGCTTCGAATGCATCAGCCGCGGCCCTGAACGCTGCGAGTTTTGCGTCGCGTTCCGCTTTGGCGGCTGCGATGGCAGCCTCTGCCGCTGTGATCTCCTTCACCGTGGTCGTCGTGGTCTGCTCTTCCGTGGCCGCCGGAGCGATGGTGGAGGTCGTGGTCTCCATCCACACGAAACCGTTAGCGACGAGCGCTTCCTCCGCGGCCGCCAGTTGGGGGTTGGCTGCCTCCAGGTCGTCACGAAGCCGGTTCTGCTCGATGGCGGTGCAGGCACAGGTGCCGGCGTAGTAGGCGGGGATGCAAAGGACTCCCCCGACGATCAGGAGGTTGGCCACCAGGCGGATCCACCAGCGGCGGTCGTGGGGCTTGCGGACCTTGCCGGACTCGCGCCCCTCCTCAGGGGCGGCGGGCGCCGCGCCGTTCTCTGTCGATTGTTCGTTCATAGCGCGGCAAAGTATATCCGAGGCGCGGCGAGGTCTTACCTGCGGGGCCTATCGGGCATTGAGCTCCTCCCGGGTGAAACACCGCCCGGGACGAGCGTAGTCCAGACGCGCCATAAGGTCGTGGTACCCGTGGGCCGCCCGTTCCTGCTCCACGAACGCGGCGAGCCACAGACGGAATTCGGCGTTCAAGGTCGTCCCGCGGCGTTCCGCCTCTTCTCGTGCCCGGGCGTTGGCGTGTTCCTCGGCGGGCGGCATTAGTCTGCTTCCCGCCACACGGCCCGTCGTACGTAATCCGTGTAGGAAAGGACTATTCGAGCCACCTTCTCCGACACCGCCGGCGCCTCGTAGTCCCGCACGATCCTCAGCAGACGGTCTTCGCCCCGTGGCTGTGCTTTCAAGAGCGCCAGCCCTTCGCCGACGCGATCCCATGAGAGTCCTGTCATCGTCACCGCCCCCTCCTCCATGCCCTCGGGACGCTCGTGGGCCTCGCGGATGTTGAGGGCCGGGAAGTTCAGGATGGACGACTCCTCGGTGATGGTGCCGGAGTCCGACAGCGTCGCACGGGCCTGAAGCTCCAGGTGCACGTAGTCGGTGAAGGCGAGCGGCTTCAGCAGTCGCACCTCGGGGCCCAGATCGATGCCCTCCTCCTCCAGGCGCTTGCGCGTACGCGGGTGCGTGGAGACCACCACGGGCAGACCATGCTCGGCGGGGATACCGCGGAGCAGCGCCACCAACCTCGGGAACAGGCGGTCCGAATCTACATTCTCTTCCCGGTGGCAGCTCACCAAGAAGAAGCCGTCCGAATCCAGGCCGAGGCGATGCATGACGTCTGAGGCTTCGATCCTGGGCAGGTAGTGGTGCAGCACCTCGTACATGGGGCTGCCGGTCTTGATGATGCAGTCGGCGGGCAATCCCTCGGCCAGGAGGTACTCGCGGGAGATATCGCTGTAGGGCATGTTGATGTCGGCGATATGGTCGACTATGCGGCGGTTGATCTCCTCGGGCACGCGCTGATCGAAGCAGCGGTTGCCCGCCTCCATGTGAAAGACGGGGATGCGCAGGCGTTTCGCGGAGATGGCCGCGAGGCAACTGTTGGTGTCGCCCAGGATGAGCACGGCATCAGGCCGCACTTCGCGGAGCACCGCATCGGCGCGGGCGATCACCTGCCCGATAGTCTCAGCCGCCGTGGCGCCCGCGGCTTCCAGAAAGTGGTCGGGGGAGCGCAGTGCGAGATCGTCGAAGAAGATCTGGTTGAGCTCGTAGTCGTAGTTCTGGCCGGTGTGCACCAGCACGTGGTCGAAGTAGCGGTCGAATGCCGCCATGACTCGGGAGAGCCGGATGATCTCCGGCCGGGTGCCAACGATGGTCGCTACCTTCACGGCGTGCCTTCCTCCCCTTGCACCGGGAGCACCGGCAAGAAGTAGGTGTCGGGATGCTGGGCATCGAAGAGCTCGTTGGCGAAAAAGAGCGTCACGAGCTCCTCCTGCCCTACATTCTCGATGCTGTGCGTGAATCCTGGGGGGATGTCGACCACGTCGAAGTCGCGCCCGTTCACCCTATGTTCGATCACGGGTCCGCCGCGGATGTCGCGGAACCGGATGACGGCCTCGCCCTCCACCACAAAAAACTTCTCGCACTTGGTGTGGTGATAGTGGTTCCCGCGCGTGATGCCCGGAGCCGTGCGCGACACGAAGATCTGGCCGAAACCGGGCTGTTTCAGCATCTCGGCCAACGAGCCGCGATTGTCCACGGAGGTGCGAAGGCGATACCTGAGGTCGACACCTTCCAGATGCGAGAGGTAGGTGGCGTAGAGGCGAAAGGTCAGCGGGTCGGCGAAGTCCGGCACCAGAAGCGTCTCGCGCGTACGGGGGAACGAGAGGATGCGCTCGGCCACTTCTCCCACCGTCGTGCGAAACACGGGAGTCACCTCGCGGAACTCGAAGCCCTCAGGAGGGTCGTCGAGGCACCGCATCAGGTGGTCGACCACCTCGTCGATGTAGACGAGGGAGAGGGCCGCGGCGGGGTCGTGCACGGTGAGCGCCAGGCCGTGGGCCGCGTTGTGGCAGAAGGTGGCCACGGCCGAGTTGTAGTTGGGACGCG
>JAFGIH010000449.1 GCA_016929985.1 Thermoleophilia bacterium
CCGTCTTTGATCTGAAGGGCCGCTTCGAGGGCGCTCTCGTCGAAGGGACTGAGGACGGGAGGGGTGGCCTTCGGCGGGATGGCCGTTCTGGCTTCGGGATCGATGCGAAAGAGTGACAGAGGGATTTCCGGATCAAGCACCTGCTTCATGCACACGATGATGTTCTTCAACGCCGCCTCGCTCATCTGTCTAGAAGGCCAGTCGATCTTGCGTTGGTGGGTCAACAAGGAGGGGCTACCCCTCCGATCGTGCCTGCTACATGCGCCCGATGTTCAAAGAACTTAACTAAACTTGACTAAACTGTCAAGCCTCGACACCCGTCGAGATAGTGGTTCCTACTAGTGGGCACTACTAGCATACGCTACCTCCAAATGCAAGCCGGATGCTGAGGCAGGCCGTCCGGCCCTGTTCGTCCAGGCGTACCGTTGTCGGGCTCCCCGTCGAGGAACGCCTTGGCCGCGTCCCTGTCCGAAGAGCCGGTCAGAAAGATCCGCGATCTGTGTTCGGGATTCACGGGATCACGCTCCCTTCGTGCTCATCTTCGTCCGCCAGCGCGCGATACCAGGCGAGGGACTCTCGCAGCCCCTCTTCGATCGACCTCATCGAGATGCCCAACTCCTCTACGGCCTTGGCGTTCGTACCCAGGTAGGTCGTGCCGGCGCCCACCCGTAGGGTCTCGGGCGAGAAGGTTCCTTCCAGCGGGTGGAAGCGATCGATGAGCCCCATGAGCCGGGAGACCGTCTTCAGGAGCCGGGGTGAGGAGTGTAGTCGCGGCAGGGGTACGCCGGTCAGCTGTTCGGCCATGGCGAGTACCCGGCTCAGCTCGTGGCCCGGTCCGGCGATGATGTAAGACTCCCCGATCCGTCCCTTATCCATGGCAAGAAGATGAGCCCGGGCGGTGTCTACCACATGGCCCCAGCAATAGGCGCTCTTCTCCGGGATCAGAGGCAGTCTTCCCCGCAGGTAGGTCACCAGTGTGTCGGCTATGGGCCCCCTGTCACCTGGACCGTATACCACGCCCGGCTGGACGATGACGGCCGGAAGGCCTTCGCGGATGAGCGGGAGGGCGACCTCATAATGGGCTCTCCACTTGGATGCGTCGTATACGCTGATGTGATTGCCGGCGAAGGAGTAGTCCTCGTCGACGACCCGGCCTTGGGTATCGGAGAAGACCGCCAACGTGCTCGTATAGACGATCTTGCCGACCGCAAGCTCCCCGGCCACCTCGAGGACGTTCCGCGTGCCCTCCACGTTGGTGGTGAACGCCGGCGTCTTGTCTCGCGCCCCGATCTTGTACCAGCCAGCGATGTGGAAGACTCCGTCGACGCCCGCCATAGGCGCTCGCAGGGTCTCCTTCTCGGTGATATCGCCCCTGACGAGGTGTACTTCGGGCTGCGACAGCGGGCCGTCTGCTTTCGTGGCGGCTGTCGCCTGCGCGGGATCGCGGACGATCGCGACCACCTGATGACCCGTTTCAGCGAGTTGGCGCACGACCTCGGCGCCGATGAAACCCGTTGCTCCCGTAACGAGATAGCGCATCGTTGCACCTGACCCTTCCGTCATTTTCTCGAACGAGACGTCACTGTTCCCACTGTACCGGAGACAGTCAACGCGCGCCGCCCCCCGAGGCGGTGCTATGGTGGTCACACCTGCAATGCCTCCAGAAGGAGCACGCGTGCCGCCGACGGTAGCGCTCGACCGACCTCGCTGGCCGATAGCCGTCCGATTCGCGGTGGGTGCAGCGGTGCTCGCGGGCTTGTACCTTACCAGCCTCTACAGCTACAACCTGTTCCACGGGCTGGCCGAACTCTTCAGCGTGGTGGTCGAGGCGGCGGTCTTCGTGATCGCCTGGAACGCGCGCCGCTTCTTCGTCAACCACTACGTGCTCTGTCTCGGCGTCGCCCTGCTCTTTGTGGCCATTGTGGAGATACTTCACACGCTCGCCTATGAGGGGCTGAGCGTCTTTCCCGACCACACGGCCAATCTGGCCACCCAGCTCTGGATCGTTGCGCGCTGGCTGCAGACGCTTGCCTTGATCGCGGCGCCGCTGCTCATGCGCCATCGCCTTCGTGCGGGGTGGTATCTCGTTGCTTTCGGCGCGCTCTGGGGGATACTGCTGATCTTGGTCTTCACGGGGGTCTTTCCCGACGCTTTCTTGCCCGAGAGCGGTCTCACGACCTTCAAGATCGTGAGCGAGTACGTTATCTGCGCGTTGCTCTTGGTGGCCTTGGGTCTGCTCTGGTGGCGGAGAAAAGCCTTCGAGACCATCGTCTTCCGCGGACTGGCGGTCGCCATCGTGGTGACCATCGTATCCGAACTCCTCTTCACTCTCTACACCTCGCCGTTCGGCCTGGCAAACATGGGCGGCCACCTGCTCAAGATCGTGGCGTTCTATCTCATCTACAAGGCGGTGGTCGAGACGGTGCTGGCCCGTCCCTACAGCCTGCTCTTTCGGGAGTTGAAGCAGAGCGAGGAGGCCTTGAGGCGGCAGGAAGAAGAGCAGCGGCAGATCGCGGACGTGCTGCAGGAGGCCCTGCTGAACATGCCCAAGAATCTGCCGGGCATCACCTTCGGGCACCTCTACCGCCCGGCCACCATCGCGGCCCGGGTGGGCGGCGATTTCCGCGACATCTTCGTGCTTCCCCACCACGCGGTCGGACTGCTGATAGGCGACGTTTCCGGGCACGGACTGGAAGCCGCCGCCCTCATGGCGACCGCCAAGAACACCGTCAAGGTCTTCGCCTTCGATGACCAGAGCCCGGCAGCCGCCTTCCACAAAGCCAACCTGGTGACCATGCGCAGCACCTCAGAGAGAGGGGGCGGCGGCACTGTCAATTTCGTCACCGCGTTCTATGGGGTGCTGGACACCATCAGCGGCCGCCTGCGCTTCTCCAGCGCGGGACACCCGCCCGGCATAGTCAGGCGGGCCTACGGGGAGATCCACCTGCTGAAAGGCGGTTCGCCCGTGCTGGGAGTGCTCCCCGACGCCCGCTACGAGGAGTGGGAGGACCAGCTGGCGCCCGGCGACCTGTTGCTGCTCTACACCGACGGTCTCACCGACGTGCGCTGGGATTCGCAGATCTTGGGCGAGGAGCGGCTCCTGGCTCTGGTAGCTTCCCTCGGTGACGTGCAGGCGCCCGAGTTCCCCGAGGCCCTTTTCGAGAGGGTGATGGAGTTCGCGGAGCACGGGCTTTCGGACGATGTGGCCATCCTGGCTGTGTCGCTGGGGGAGCCTCGGCCCGTCTGAGGCGCCGGCCCCTTCACACGAACACGATACGGCGCGCTACGTCTCGGAAGAATTCCTTAGACCATATCTGCAACGCCGCCTGGTCACGAACAAACGGTTCGACCTCACGACGAGCCTTCTCCACGTCCAAGGCTTCGATGGCATTGTCGAGGAGTTGCCTCAGGTCGCCGCTTTCCAGCGGGTCACCCCCGATCCAGTTGCCGCTCTGTCGCAGCCGCTGCTCCAGGTGGCTCAACCTCAGTTCCGGATGGTTGCCGGCGAACCACACAAAGTCGTACCAGTCCCGGCCCTTGACCCTATTGACCCACCTGCGGCACAGAAGAGCGTGCATCTTGCCCGCAAACAGATTCGGCAGAGAATACGTTCGTACTGAGAACGGCACCGGCCGCAACAGGAATCTGACCTCTGTATCAAAGCCGGGGGGAGGGACGGTGTCCACCTCCAACTTGATCTTGGTCAGCTGTCCCCTGGGGATGCCGGCGATCACTTCGGGGCGCGCCTCGATAGTCAGCAGTTGCTGGACGGTGTTCGCTTTCATGAAGGCCGACCGCACCGCGCGGGTGTCTGCCGCGGCTTTCACCTCACAGGTGACGTCGAAGCCGAAGGCGCGCACCTCTCGCTCGAGTGATGCGGTATAGCGCGACAGGTCGAAGCCGCGATCGGGCGCGAGCAG
>JAFGIH010000450.1 GCA_016929985.1 Thermoleophilia bacterium
AAGAACTTGTCCCGGTCTTCTTGGCAGATCTCGGTGACCGACTCGATGAACAGCGGCCCCGCGCCGCGGAACACAGCATTGAAGAGATGGTTGCCCTCCACCGAGAGGACCCCGTCCGACCCCGCGCAGCCAAAGAGCGTGGGCAACTGGGGGTAGCCGGTGCTGCGGCTGGTGAAGGCGCGCAGCCCGATGAGCTGCTGCTGGTCCGCTACCAACTGCAGCAGCCACGCTTCATCCGCCTCGAATATGCTCAGGGCCACTTCTTCGAGCTGGCCAAGAGCGTCGGTTATCTCCAGGCGGCCGCCGAGCGACGCGCTGGCTTCCTGCAACTGCTGGAGATGACGGTGAGCCGTCTCGAGATCACTGTGCCGCGCCTTGAGCTCCTCCAGGGCCGTGGCGAGCTCGTGCGACTGCTGTTCGTGCTCGCCCCGGGTCTTGCGGAGTTCCTGGAACCCCTCGTTGATCCGTGTGGCGAGCACCGCCAGTTCATCCCGGCCCTTGATCGTGATCGGCGGTGTGTCCTCTTCTGTGGACCCCGCCACCCGCACCTGCGCGGTGAGTCTACCTATCTTCCTGAAGAGAGATGCTTCGAGGATCACACAGACGGCGACACCCAGCACCAAGACGACACCGACCAGAGCCAGGCTGAACGACAGCACGTCGCGGGTCCATTGGCCATCGCGCACGAACACGGCTTGAGATACAGAGAAGATGGCGGCGGCCGCGACCAAGAGGGTCGCTGCCACGAGAAGATAGGTCTTGCGGCGTACTGACAATGACGCTCCTCGAACTACGGCCCGGTGGTCGAAGGCCCGTGCAGAGTCTCACCGCGATTATCGGCTTGGACGCTGCACGACTTGAGTGCTCGGCCGGCGACCGTCCGGACGGCGCCACAGCAAGACCCGGCGCTGGGCCAGGGCCGTGGACAGAGTACAATCGTGACATGAGCGTCTACGAGGACATCAGACTCGAGGGGCATATCATCGATTCCCTGTTGCTTCCTCGAGTACTCGACGACATCCTCGAGCGCGGCGGTGAGTACCGTATCCTGCGGTTCCGCATAGGGCGGGAGAAGGACGATCCCTCGCTGGCGATCCTGCGTGCCGGCGCGGCGGATCAAGAGCAGCTCGAACTCATCCTGCGCGCGCTCCAACAGCACGGAGTGGAGGTAATCGACAGCGCCGACGTCACTACCGAGCCCGCTCCGGCAGACGGGGTGTTTCCTGAGGAGTTCTACTCCACCACCAATCTGGAGACCTTCGTGCGGGTCAAGGGCCGCTGGATCCCGGTCCAGTGGACGGAGATGGACTGCGGCATAGTAGTGGGAGCCGACGGGACTGCCGCCCGGACCGTACCGCTGATCCAGGTGAGCAAGGGTGATCGGGTGGTGGTCGGCACACGCGGCGTCCGCGTCACTCCTCTGGGTAGCGACCGGGCCACGCGCGCCTTTGAGTTCATGGGCTCCTCGATCTCGTCCGAGAAGCCCAAGCACCTGGTGGTGGCCAAGGTGGCCCGGCTGATGCGAGAGACCCGCGCTGGAGGCAACAAGATCGTGGCCGTGCTGGGGCCGGCGGTGGTACACACGGGGGCCGCTCCGGCCGTCGCCAGACTGGTAGTCGACGGCTGGATCGACGTGGTCCTCGGGGGCAACGCGGTGGCGGCGCACGACATCGAAGCGGCCTTGTTCAACACTTCGCTCGGCATCAATCTGTCGGAGGGAGTGCCGGTCGAAGGCGGCCATGAGCACCACCTCCGCGCCATCAACCGGATCCGTCGCTGTGGCGGCATCCGCGAGGCGGTGGAGCAGGGCATCCTCGCGTCCGGGCTCTTCTATGAGGTCGTGCGGCGTGACATCCCCTACGTGCTGGCCGGATCGATCCGCGACGACGGACCGCTTCCCGACGTCATCACCGATGCGGTCGAAGCGCAACAGGCCATGCGGGTACAGGTGCGGAACGCAGGTCTCTGCCTCATGCTCTGCAGCATGCTTCACTCCATAGCAGCCGGCAACCTGCTCCCCGCCGCCGTGCCCACCGTATGCGTGGACATCAATCCCGCGGTGGCCGTCAAGCTGGCCGACCGCGGCAGCTTTCAGACCATCGGGATCGTGACGGACGTTGGCCTGTTCATAGACGAGCTGTTGGCCGAACTCCAGATCCAGCCGGCAGAGGACGCGGACCTCGGGGAGGCCGAGGTCGGAAAGGAGGGAGCATGATGTTCCACAAGCACGAGAGCCAGGACCCGTTGACCGAAGCAGCCGCCGAGGCCTCAGCTGCCACCGAGGCCGCTGAGGAAGCATTTGCCGCTGAGCCCGTCGAGGCCGCCGCCGAGGCAGAAGCCGCGGCACCGGTTGACACCGCCGCGCCCCCTTCAAAACGTGGCATAGCCTGGCTGCTCGTAGGCTTGGTGGCGGCGGGCGTCGCCGTCGGCTACAACTGGCTGAAGGGACTGCCCAAGGACTGAAGCGGCGCCCCGCCGGGCCCAGCCCCGTCGCCGGCATGGACACCGGCGACGGGGCTGCTCAGACCTCTTTGCGCACCTTCCATATCTGTTCACCCGGCCAGCGCCGGTGCCATTCCCGGTCGGAC
>JAFGIH010000451.1 GCA_016929985.1 Thermoleophilia bacterium
CCGCCCACGTAGGGCATGTCGTAGTCGATCGCCAGTATCACGTCCGCCTCGGCGATGCCGGGGTTGGGCTTGCGGCTGCCACCTATCTGCTCAATGCCCAGGCACAGCGGATGATCGGTGGGGAAGTTCATCCACACCTGGCCGGTGAGTACGGGAGCGCACACCGTCTCCGCCAGTCGCGCCAGAGCGTCCACGTTCTGAGGATAGCGGCCGGCGATGCCGGACACGATGAGCGGGTTCTTGGCCGCGAGGAGCAGGTCCGCGGCCTGGCTGAGGCCGTCAGCATCGGCCGGCGGAAGCGGCGCCACCTCCGCCGGGGCCGGCGGCGCAACGGGCTTGTCCGTGGTCTGCGCGAAGTAGTCGAACGGGAAGTAAAGGTAGACGGGCCCAGTGGGCTCGGTGCAGGCCACCCGGAAGGCCTCGGTCAGGATCGGGCCGAGACCCTCGTCGTTGGTGATGCGGCGGTCCCACTTCATGTTGCCGCGCACGATCCACCCCTGGTCGTACGGCTCCTGTCTCCAGGTGCTGCGGAGCCCATCGGTCTGGTAGGCGGCGAGTATCACCACGGGGATGCGGCCCCACTGCAGGTTCTGTAGGTTCCCGCCCATCTGCAAGGTGCCCAGCTCCGAGTGCACCAGAATCACCTGCGGCTCGCCGGAGACCATGTAAGCGCCGTGGGCGGCCGAGACGGTCACCGACTCATCGAGGCAGAGCACGAGTTGCGGGGCCTTCTCGCCGGCGACCCGGGCCTGGGCGATGCGGGACTGCAGCCCGATGAACTCCCCGCCTGGGTTGAAGAATATCTTCTCTACGCCGTGAGCGTTGAGTACATCGACGAAGGCCTCGGCATTGCTGTGGGTTCTCATCGTCAAACTCGCGGCAGCCGCCCGGGCGCCGTCTGGAACCCGATTCAGCCCGCGGCGAAGACCTGCAATTCGATCGAATCCATCGCCAGGATGGAGCCGTCCGCCGCGCTGAGATCGCTGATGGTCACCGTGACCCAGCCGGTGCAGCCCAGGTCGATGAGGCCGAGGGACAGCTCGAAGGTGCCGGGCGCACCCAGATCGGGTGCATCGACCGTCACCGGCCCCTCGGCGCGCTGGACCATCTCCGAATCGAAGACTCTGTAGACGAGGTTGTTCTCAAACGGTGCGATGGTGACCGTCCCCTTGATCAGCGCGACGAAGGACAGAGACGCGCCGGGCTCCGGGTAGTTGATCGTGATCTCGCGCATATCGCCTGCGGGGGTCTGCGAAGTCTGCGAGGTGTGCAGCAGCGACCAACCTGTACCCTCTGCGGGAGGCAGGCGGAGGGTCGCCGCGATGGGCACGGTGGGCTGGCCCGTCGGGTTCTCGGGCCCGGGCACCACGGCCTCCACGAGGATCTCTCCATCGGCGATGTTCAAGGCGTCGATGCGTGAACCGGCGCCCGTCAGGTGCGAGCCACCGGCCACCGGCTCCCCACCTTTGGCCACCAGGGCGACGACGTACTGAAACGCTTCGGTGTCCTTGGTGATCGTGAGCGCGATGGCGGCGTCGTCGGCTTGATCGCCGTTCAGGTCCCCAAGAGCCACGGTATCCGACATGGTGGCGGTCACCGGCGAGGGATCGTCTTCGTTCTGCGGTCCTGCGTATTCGCCGTCGACCAGTGTGAAGCTCATGGCGGTCTGGTCGAACATGCCGGTGATCTCAGCGTCGCGGACCTGCTCGAGGGTCAGTCCCTTACCGCCCTCGCCTGGCAGGACGCTCGTCACGGTGCTGGGGACGCTGGAGGTCGTGGAGGTCGCAGAGGTCGTCGTGGTGGCGGAGGTCGTGGTGGTCGTCGCGGGTTCACCGGTGTCCCCGCTGCATCCGGCTGCGGACACCAACGCGAGGGTCAGCAGGGCGAACGCCACGAGCGCCCACACCCGTCGAACAGCGGGCGGCGCGGCAGTGGTTCCCGTGGCTTGTCTTCGCAGCACCTGGTTCTCCTGTCGCTGTTGCGGCCGGACATGTTCTTTCGGTTCTACCCGCAGCGACGGAGTAAGTAACTACGGGAGGTCAGGGCGACGAGGTCGTCGGTTTCGGGTCTGCCCAGGGCGGGGTAGAGCACACGTTGAGCCTGTCTCATGAGGACGAGGAGCGAGTACTGTCTACCGTGGCTCAAAGGAGGGCGGGACATGCACGGTTGGGCGATGAACATCGACGAACTGACCAACGCCAACACCAACTTTCTCGAGGTCATCCATACAGGAGAATACAGCCAGGTGACGATCATGAGCATCGAGCCGGGGGATGATATCGGTACTCACCGGCATCCGAGAATCGATCAGTTGGTCCGAGCCGAGAGCGGAAGCGGCCGCGTCACTCTGGGCTCTAAGCGTGACCGAATGGAGGAGATCCACGAATTGGAAAGAGGGTGGGCGGCGTTTGTTCCGGCGGGCGCATGGCACAACATCATCAACACCGGCAGCGTGGCGCTGAAGATCCAGCTGGTTCACTCTCCTGCAAAACGTTGGCGGGATGATGCGTACGCTACGCGGGCTGAAGCGATCGCGGCCGACGAGGAAATGGACCGAGAGGTGACCATCGGCATGGCGGGAGCCGACGGTTTCGGGGCCTAGGCGCAGCGCTTCTAGGACTGCATGTCGTTGACCAGCACGATCCGGTAGCGAGCCCGATTGTCTCGGACCCTTTGGATCGCCTCGTTCGCCTGAGACATGGGCATCAGCTCGACCTTGGGCAAGATCCGGTGCTCCTGGGCGAACGCCAACATCTCTCGCATCCGAGCGCGGCTGCCGAGGAAGGAGCCCGTGATTGAAAGCTCGTGGACCACCAGGTCGACCGAATCCAGATCTACTTGGGGGAAGCCGAGGAGCACCAGCCGCCCTCTCCTCTTGAGCACAGAGGCCAGGTAGTCCCAATCGATACCCGAGTGGGCGCTGCAGAGGAGCAGATCGAAGGTGGATTCAGCCTGCCTCAAGGCAGTCTTGTCCGCCGAAACGATGAAGTGGTCTGCGCCGAAATCAAGCGCCTCCCGCTCCTTCTCCGGCGAGGAGGATATGGCGGTGACCTGGCAGCCCATAGCGTGGGCGAACTGGATGGCCAGATGGCCCAGGCCGCCCACCCCGACGATCCCGACCCGCGGCGAGTCCTCCCCGGCATATGCGCGGAGCGGGGAGTAGACGGCGGCGCCGGCGCACATCAGCACGGCGGCCACGTCCGAGGGCATCCCTTCCGGCAACGGGTACGCGAAGCGGCCATCCACAGTCACGGAAGACGCGAAGCCGCCATAGGGGGTCCAGGTGCCGTTTTGCCTGACGTCCGGGCAGAGCTGTTCCTCCCCCTTGAGGCACCATTCGCACCGCATGCACGAGCGGCCTTGCCAGCCGATGCCCACTCTGTCCCCCACTTTCAGCCCAGACACGGCACTGCCCATCTCCGACACCTCTCCGACGATCTCGTGACCAGGGACCATGGGAAAGGCGAACACTCCGTAACGACTATCGATGGCGTGGACGTCCGAGTAGCAGACGCCGCAGTGGCTGACCTTGACCCGGACGTCATGGTCTCCCAGCGCGGGGGCCTCGTAGGTGAAGGCCTCGAGCGGGCCGCCCGGCGCTTTGGCCGCGTATCCGACTACACTCTCCGTGGACATTTCCTGCACCTCCTGACCGAATGGACAAACCGCCGCACCTGGGAGTTGAACTCCTCGGGGGCCTCGATGTTCGAGAGGTGGCCGGCTCCGGGGATGACGACGAGCTCGGCTCCCGGGATGGCAGCGTGGAGATCCCTGGCCACAGAGAGGGGCGCTCGCTCATCGAGTTCCCCATAGAGCAGGAGAGTGGGGATCCGGATCTCCGGGAGGACGCCCCGGAGGTCCGCCTCGGCCATCGAGTGTGCTATCGCCCGGTATCCACCCGGATGGCGGCTGCCCGAACTGGCCATCCAGATGTTCAGCAGTGCGTCGACTGACTCTTGCGGTACGGCAGGTCCAAGGAGCCCGGGTAGGCCTTGGAGCAACGTCTCGCGCGGACTGTCGGCGGCTGCCAGGACACTTGCGAGTCGCGTCGCCACTTCGTCAGGAGGGAGAGACCCCGCCCACCCCGCGTAGGCCGAGGCCAGGATCAGCGAGGCCGGGACGGTCGGGTGCCGGTGGTAGAACTCGAGAGCCACCGAACTACCCCAGGACAGACCGAGAACGTGTGGCCGCTCGACCCCGAGCGCATCGAGCCATCCCGCCAAGGCGTCGGCGAAGTGAGGCAGACGCCAGCTCTCCGGAACGTCCGGAGACCGGCCACAGCCGGGCGCGTCCCAGGCGAGCACGGTGAACTCGTCTGAGAGTCCGTCCAGCTGCCGGCGCCAAGACCGGCCGTCGTCCATGCCGCCATGCAGCAGGACGAGCGGGGGACCCCGGCCGGCCATGGTGTAGGCGATGCGCAATCCGTCGAGCTGGACTTTCTTCGTCGCCCGCCTCCAAATCCTGACTAGAGATAGCCGTGTGCTCCAGCGGTAGTCTTCAGATCCTCAGTGGTCTTGCTGTCCGGTGGTTCGCCGAGCGCGTGCTGGTCGATCAGCCTCTGCAGCAACTCCTCTAGATCGTCAGGCATCTTCTGCTGAGACTGATCCAGCATGGCCTCGGCCTGCTGGGAGGCTTCGTCCCAGTCGGTGTCGAGCAGAGCGAGCCCGAGGAGTGTCCAGCGTGCCTGCCATTCATAGGGAGAAAATGACTCTCCTCGGATCTCCCTCAATCCGTCGGTGCTC
>JAFGIH010000452.1 GCA_016929985.1 Thermoleophilia bacterium
ATGCGCATGCTGAGATCGAACCTCAAAGTGCTCGGATTCGGCGAGACGAAGAGGACCGTGCTCATCACAAGCACGGCTCCGGGCGAGGGCAAGAGCACACTGGCCGTCAACCTGGCCCTCACCATGGCCCTCTCCGGCGATCGGGTGATCCTGGTGGACGCGGATCTCCGCAACCCGGCCATACACGACTACCTGGGCATTTCCAACGACCACGGCCTCACCGAAGTGCTCACCGACAGGGCGGTCACGTGGTCGGCCAACATCCAGCCGGTGGACCTCGAGCCCTTTATAAACTCCGAGATCAGCCTTTCCCGCAGGACGAAAGACGGGGAGACCGTTGTATCGAAGTTCCTCTGCCTGACCAGCGGTCCGCTCCCCGCCGATCCCACCGAAGTCCTCGAGTCGGGGGCGCTCACCGACATGCTGGCCGAGCTGGAGGGGATCTCCGACTACGTGATCCTCGACGGGCCCCCCATCCTCACCACGTCCGACTCCCTCATCCTCGCCCAATCCGTCGACGCCGTGGTCTTTGCCAGCACACTCGGGCGAGAGACCGCCGCCGAGGCAGCCCAAGCCCGGCAGCTCCTGGCGCGGGCCGAAGTCACCGCCCTCGGGATCGTGCTATGCGGAGGCCGGGCGCATACACTCGGGGGCCATGCGCACCACTCCGGCGACCGCGCTGTGGCGGAGGGACGCGCCGCCCTCCCCAAGGGCTAGCTAGCGACGCCCGGTCGTCCCGAGGCGGGCGGCGGCATCCGCTATCGCGCCTTCTACGACCGCTCCGGCGACCGCCACCTTCTTGGTCCAGTTGGCGTCCGCGCCGGCCGTGCCCGGCACATTCTGGGGCTCGGTCTCGAGAAGCAGGTCATTCAGGTTGACGACCACCATCGCCGCCGGACTCGCCCCCAGGTAGAGGAGCAGGGCCCGAAGGATGTCCGCCGGTGACTCTGTCACCTGCGTCCCTGTCTCGTGTGTCAGGAACTCGGTGAGCCTGGCTATGAGGCGGAGGCGCGCCGCCCGCAGGCGGCGCGCCTCCGCCTCGTCCAAGCCGCCCCTCATCTCGCGCGCGGCGATGTCGTCGCCGCGGAAGAAACCTGCCAGCGGGAACATGTCGTGTGTGCCCAGATACGCCACGGCGTGCCGGGGTGGCGGCTCGATCACCCGGCGGGCACGCGGCTTCAACGCCCCTTGCAGCACCCAGGTCCCCAGCAGCCCATGCCGCCTCATCGCGGCCCGCACACCGCGCGGGACCATGCCCAGGTCTTCGCCGGCCGCCCGCACTCCGTGCCGGTGAGACTCGAGTGCCAACACGGCATAGAGCTCCTCCGCCGGATAGGTCACGTAGACCCCGTCGGTGGGCTCCCTCCCTTGCGGCACCCAATACAGACGGTGCAGTGACATGACGTGATCGACGCGTAGGTAGGAGGCGTGACGCATGTGATGCCTCAAGCAGCGGGCGAAGTATGCGTGCCCCTGCTCCCGAGCCTTCTGCGGGTCCAGTGGCGGAGATGTCCAGTCTTGTCCCCAGGGGAAGTAGCTGTCGGGCGGCGCGCCCACCGACATCTCGGGCGCGAAGAGGTCGGGCCACCGGTCCACATCGAACCCCTGCGGATGGACCCCCACCGGGAGGTCCAAGAACAGCCCAGACAGGCGGGAAAGCTGCTCCTCCATCTGCCACTGGCAGTAGAGGTGGTACCGCTCGCGCTCACCGAGGCCCGACAGCGCAGCCCAGGTCGCATCGGGCGCCGCCGGCCCGCCGCTGTCGCCCCGCTCCACCCGCGCCCTGAACGAGGCGTACGCAAGCGCTTCCGGCTGCGTCCGCACGAACAAGACGAAGGCCTCTCTGCGCTCCGAGCCGGCCCGATCGAAGAAGCACCGGCAGAGTGCCTCCAGTAGCCGCCTCTTGACCCGCATCACCCCGGCGTAGTCCACCCGTCCCACCGCGCGCAGCCGGCCTACCTCCTCCTGCAGCGCGGCTTCTCCCCCCTGTCTGTGTGCCTCGGCACAATCTCCCCACTCAGCGATCCGCTCGACCGCCAGATAGAACTCGTTCCAGAACAGCCGGCTGACCGGCCGGTAGGGAGAGGGCTCGAACGGCCGGTCGAGGAACGACGCGAGGAGCGGCAGTGTGGCCACGGCGCCTCCACCGCACGCATCCACCCGCTCCTGCAGCCATTGCAGCTCCGCCAGGTCTCCCGCGCCCCGATCGCGCTCACTGCGCAGACCGTAGAGAGGCGCGAAGAGTCCCCACTCCCGGCCCAGCGCACTCCCTGCCGGCTCGCTGCGCGCGGCCGCCGCGCCCGGAGGCGCCGCATCGCCCGGCCTCCAGCAACGCCGGGGAGCCGATATCACGTGGGCCTCGGCGGTCTGACTCCCCACCTCCACGAGCATGCGGTGATAGCCGAAGGGCAGACACTCAGGCCACAGGCGCCCCCGCCACATCCCGCCCCACGTCGTCTCCCGGCGGTCTTCGCTCCCGCCTTCCAAGACCAAGGTCAGCCGCACCGGCCGCTGTTCATCCGTGCGGCCGGCCGGCCCCGAGAAGCCCGCGTGGTGGACCCCCGCCGGCTGAGAAGCCGAGGCCGGCAGCACACCGTCCCATGCCACCAGTACGGGCTCCACCAGCCGGTCGTTCAGCTGCTTCTTCCTGAGCTCGACCGCCCGCCGCAGCCGTTGCTCGCCCTTCGGGTCGCCCCCGGCCTCCATGCCTTCCCCAGCCCCCGGACTCCCACCCAAATCGACGCCCAGCGCCCGCAGCACATCCGTAAGCGCCCCGGCGGACGCCGTCTGCACGTTCCCCTTCCAGTCGCGGTAGTCCGTCTGCAGACCCCAGAGCAGAGCCGCTTCGGCGAGAAGCTTGTCGAAGCGAGCAGAGCGATAATTCCGGGACTGAGCTACCATCGGCATAGATGTAGCTTACTCGACATCGTCCCTGAGCGGGCGGTGCCGGACGATACGGCGGCGCTTCCGGGTGCTCCGCCAGTGGAGGTGTTTCATGAGCGCACAACCCCGTGATCTGTCGCCCATGGTGCCGCCCCAGCTTGCGGGACTCATCGACCTGGCCCTCGACGTGCGCTGGTCGTGGAGCCATTCCTCCGACATCCTCTGGCGCAGACTCGCCCCTGAACTCTGGGATGTCACCGGCAATCCCTGGCACATCCTCCGCACCATCTCCCAGACCCGGCTTGAGGAGGCGGCTGCCGACCCCGAGTTCTTGGATCTAGTGGGGCTCCACACGGCCGCCAGACGGGAGGAGTTGGCCACCACCCCTTGGTTCGCGCGGATGCACCCGGACGCCCCCCTCGGCCCCGTGGCCTACTTCAGCATGGAGTTCGGTCTGACCGAAGCTCTCCCCATCTACAGCGGCGGCCTGGGCATCCTGGCGGGCGACTTCCTCAAGGCGGCGAGCGACTTGGGGGTCCCGGTGACCGGGATCGGCATCCTCTGGCAGCAGGGCTACTTCCGTCAAGCTCTGAGCGCCACGGGCGACCAGATCGAGTTCTTCCCGTTCAACGATCCCGGGCAACTCCCGGTCAAACCCCTGCGCGACACCGAGGGAGAATGGGTCGAGGTATCTGTGGCCTTCCCCCGCAGAGTCGTGCGCCTCCGGGTGTGGGAGGTCAAGGCCGGGCGCGTGTCCCTGTATCTGCTCGACGCCAACCATCTCCTCAACAACCCGGCCGACCGCGGCATCACCAGCGAGCTCTACGGTGGAGGATCCGAGACCCGGCTCCAGCAGGAGATGGTCCTTGGCATCGGGGGCTGGCGCGTGCTGCGTGAGCTCGGGATCCGGCCCGAAGTCTGCCATCTCAACGAAGGCCACGCGGCTCTGGCCGTCCTCGAGCGGGCGCGCTGCTACATGCAGGACCGCGGGGTGGACTTCCCGGTCGCGCTCACGGCCACCAGGCCCGGCAACCTCTTCACCACCCACAC
>JAFGIH010000453.1 GCA_016929985.1 Thermoleophilia bacterium
ATGCTCGCCGGCGGCACCGACGCGGGCATCAACGAGATAGGCGTGGGAGCCTTCGATGTGATGCGCGCCCTCAGTACGCGCAACGACGCGCCACAGCAGGCGTCCCGCCCCTTCGACGCCGGTCGCGACGGGTTCGTCATCGCCGAGGGCGCGGCCATACTGGTGCTCGAAGAACTCGAACACGCTGTGGCCCGGGGAGCGCGCATCGACGCGGAGGTCGTGGGCTACGGCATGAGCTCGGAGACCTTCCACCTCACGCGCCCGGACGAGACGGGTGAGTGTCAGGCGCGCGCGATACGAGCCGCGCTGAGGGAGGCGCGCATGTCCGCGGACGAGATCGACTACCTGAACGCCCACGGCACCGCCACGCCGTCGGGCGACATCAGCGAGACCCGGGCCATCAAGGTCGCCTTCGGGCCGCGGGCGGGCGAGCTGGCCGTTTCGTCCACCAAGTCGATGACCGGGCTGGACGAGCCACCCGACGAGCTCGCGGCGATAGTGGCGCTGGGCTACCCGGCCGGGCCCACGACCGCACCTGAGAAGATGCCGCTGGAGTCTGTGGTGCGGTTCGTCGACTAGGCGCCAGGCGGCCGGCGGGCGGCGGCCCGTACATCACACGAGCGCTACAATCAAAGAGCGCTCTCTACGATTGAGAGAGTCCAAGCGAAGCCTGGAGTGATTCGGACCATGATGGAACACACTTTCTGGACGGCGTTCTCTGCCAGTATCGTCGCATCTGTCGTCACCTCCGTAGGGATCTGGACCATACGCCGGTTCGCCGACTGGGGGCGCCGCAATACCACCTACTTCATCTGCTTTGCAGCGGGTGTGCTGATCTCGGCATCGTTCCTCCACCTCATCCCTAAGGCGTTGTCCATAAACTCTCGTGCTCCGATCTGGCTGCTCGTCGGGTTCTTTGGGCTGTATTTGATCAACCGTTTCATCACCGTGCTCGTCTGCCAGAGAGACCCCGAGAAGCAGGCGTACGCTATCGGCCTGGTGCCGATGATGGGCATCGGCTTTCATTCGTTCATAGACGGGTTCATCTACTCGATCACTTTCAGCGTGAGCATCCTGACCGGTTTTCTAGCCACCATCGGCATGATCCTGCATGAGTTCCCCGAGGGGATCATCACCTTCGTATTGCTGGTCAAAGGTGGATTCAGCGAACGCCGGGCCATGCTTCTCGCGTTCATAGCCGCCGCGGTCACCACCCCGGTGGGGATGTTGGTGTCTTACCCGCTCATCGAGCGGATGGAGGAACCAACGCTTGGAGCGCTCCTCTCTCCCGGCGGGAGCCTTGATCTATGTGGGTGCGACCCACCTACTGCCCAAGGCGGAGCAGGAGCAGAAGAAGTACAGCCTGGTCGCGCTCGCGGGAGGAGTACTGGTGGCAGTGATCATCGTGGTCTCAAAGGCATGACCGACCCAGAGCATAGGCACCTCTCCGCCTTCATTGTCAGGTGACCTCGGTCGGCGGCCAGCGCGTGTAGGCGTTCGTACCTGCGCCACTGCCTTCCCACCCTTCCTTCCCTCGCCCCAGGATGTGGAGCCGTGCATGGCCGCACTCGAACGATTTCCTGCACCATCCTGCCGCGCCGGGGACGCTGGTCAAGGCGGCGCTTACGCACGTGCAATTCGAGGCCATCCATCCTTTCCTCGACGGCAACGGACGAGTCGGACGCCTTCTCATCTCCCTTCTCCTGCATCACGATGGCGTCCTGCGGCAGCCACTTCTCTATCTCAGCCTGTACTTCAAGCAGCACTGAGCCGCGTATTATCGCCAACTCGAGGCTGTGCGCACCACCGGCGACTGGGAGGCCTGGCTTGACTTCTTCCTCGAAGGCGTCGCCGAGACCGCCGGCGGCGCTGTGGATACGGCTCGTCGGCCGCTCTCCATGTTCCAGAGCGACGTCGTGCTCGTCGAGGGCCTGGGACGGTTGTCGGGCAACGCCCTGCGGGTGTTCGACGCCCTCCGCCGCCGCCCGGTGGCCGATATCGATCATCTGGCCCGCGAGACAGGCATCGCCTACTCAACGGCTGCGCGAGCGGTGGAGGCTCTCGTGAGGTTGGGAATCCTCCGAGAGCTGACGGGTCGGCGGCGCGGGCGGGTGTTCGCCTACAGCCGGTATCTGGAGATCCTGAGCGAGGGAGGGTGAGCGGGGGCAGCGCCGGGTGCATGTAGTTCGCGCGAAGCGTGGGTCGGTGCCTGATGCCCACGGCCTCACGAAGGTCAGCCGGCGACACTTCAGCCTCGCGCAGGCACAGCAAGATCCGAATGACTGGGTCGGTCGACTGGGTCGGTTTCTGGGTCGACGACCCAGTCGATGACGTTCCGGTTTTCGGGGTCACCGGCCTCCGCAGCCTCTGAATGAACTGACACCCTCCTGCAAGAACTCCGGCGGCCGCAGCCCTGCATCCGCGCGGAGCGCGATCATGTCCAGAATGCCGGAGCCTCGTGACACTCCGGGTCGCTTCCCATGGTACAACCTCGACCGGACAGGCCTTTCGCCGCCTCACCGCAGAACGTATGATTTCCTCATGAGCGCTGTGTTCGGCCAGGTGCCTACTCGAAGGGGGAAGCCATGGCTAAGCGACTCGGTTTGACACCCGGAAGCGTCTGGTCGGCGACGTGGTCGGCCGGGCTGATTCTGATCGTCGGGGCGACCGCCTACTTCGCCGGCGAACCCTGGCTGTTCCCCAGTCTGGGCCCGACGGCCTATCTCGTCGCCGTCTATCCGGATTTGGCGACCTCCCGCCCCTACAACTGCCTGGTGGGTCATCTGGTGGGCATAGGCAGCGGCTATACGGCGGTGGCGATCTTCAACGCTTGGGACTCCCCCATCGTCCCACTCAACGACGTGAGTCTGTCCCGGCTGGGCGCCGCGGCCGTCGCCGTCGGGCTCACGGTGCTGCTCAATCACCTGCTGCGCTCGGGCCATCCCCCCGCGGCGGCGACGACCCTCTTGGTGGCGCTGGGAGCGTTCCATACCGCCCGGGACGCCGGGATCATCGTTGTGGGAGTGGTGCTGTTGGTGGTGCTGGCGGAGGTGATGAGATGGGCACGGAAGCGGCTGATCAGATAACAACCACTACCTGTGGCTACTGCTCCACAGGGTGCAACCTCACCGTGCGACTGGTGGAGGGTCTCGCTCCCAAGGTCACAGCGACCCCTGACTATCCGGTCAACAGCGGCAAGGCCTGCCCCAAGGGCTTCCAGCTGCTGGGCCATCTGGACGCGCCAACCCGAGCCCGCACGCCGCTACTCCGGAACGACAACGGCGACCTGGAGCCGATCTCCTGGGATACGGCGCTCCGCGTCTTCGTCGACCGCCTGAAAGACCTGCAGCGGCGACATGGCCCCGAGTCTATCGCCCTCCTCGGCACCGGACAGATCACCTGTGAGGAATTCGCCTACCTGGGAGCCCTCACCCGTTTCGGCATGGGCATGCGGCACTGCGACGGCAACACCCGCCAATGCATGGCGACCGCCGCTGTTGCCCACAAGCAGTCGTTCGGCTTCGACTCGCCTCCGTTCACCTACCGCGACTTCGAGGAGTCAGACGTCCTCGTCTTCGTGGGAGCGAACCCTGCGATCGCGCATCCCATCATGTGGCAGCGAGTCAAGAAGAACTCCCGCGGGCCACGCATCGTCGTCATCGACCCTCGGGCCACCGAGACGGCCGTCACCCCCGGGGTGGAGCACTACCCCATCCTGCCCAGATCCGACCTAGCCCTCTTCTATGGACTGGCGCAACTGTTCGTCTCGCGCGGTTGGGAGGATCACGATTTCGTGGAGCAGCACACCACGGGTTTCCAGGCCTATCGCGAACACGTGGCCCCCTACTCACTCGAGAAGGTGGCCGAGGCTACCGGGCTATCCCCCGGCCGGATCGAAGAGCTGGCCGAGACCATCCACCAGGGAGAGCGGGTCTCTTTCTGGTGGACCATGGGTGTCAACCAGGGTCACCAGGCGGTGCGGACCGCCCAGGCCGTCATCGATCTCGCCCTGCTCACGGGCAACATCGGCCGGCCCGGCACCGGCGCCAACTCCATCACCGGTCAGTGCAACGCCATGGGTTCGCGGATGTTCAGCAACACCGCCAGCCTGTTCTGCGGCCGCGACTTCGCCGACCCGGCCCACCGGGCCCAGGTGGCCGCGACGCTCGGCATCGACGAGTCGCTCATACCCCGCGAGGCGGGCATGGCCTACGACCAGATCCTGCAGGCGGTGGACGAAGGCCGGGTCAAGGGTCTGTGGATCGTGTGCACCAACCCGGTCCATTCGTGGCCCGACCGAGCTGGGGTCGAGAGGGTGCTGAAAAAGGCGGAGTTCGTGGTCGTCCAGGACATGTTCCACGACACCGCCACGGCGCGCTTCGCTCACCTGATCCTGCCCGCCGCCGGGTGCGGGGAGAAGGAAGGGACGTTCATCAACTCCGAGCGGCGCTTTGGAGTGCTCCGGAGAGTAGCGGAGCCTCCCGGAGAGGCCCTATCCGACCTGCAGATCTTCCAGAAGGTCGCCCACGCCTGGGGATGTGGTGACCTCCTGCGCGACTGGACGTCTCCCGAAGCGGTCTTCCAGACCATGAAGCGGCTCTCCCGCGAGAGGCCTTGCGACTTTTCCGGCATCTCCGGCTACGAGATGCTGGAGAGGTCCGGAGGGGTGCAATGGCCCTTCCCGGAGGGCTCTCCCTTGGCGGTCGAGGCGGCAGAGACAGGCCGCGTCCCTGTTGAGGCGCAAGAGCGGCGCCTATTCGAAGACGGCCGGTTCTTCCACCCTGACGCTCGCGCGCGCTTCATCTTCGAGGACGTCGAGGA
>JAFGIH010000454.1 GCA_016929985.1 Thermoleophilia bacterium
GCCCCCACAACAAGGGGTCGTTGACCCTGAAGAACGAGAGGAAGAACCGCCCGATCGAATAGAGCCAGAAGTACAGCAAGATGGCCAAACCGTCGATCTTGAGCCTGCGACCCACGTAGAGCAGTATGCCCACGATCACGAGCAGCCATATCTGCTCGTAGACCGGCGTGGGGTGGGTAGCGACTCCGAGAAGAGCTTTGTCTATGAACGAGTCCGGATTGGTGTAGACAAAACCCCACGGCAGACTGGTAGCGTATCCCCACGTATCACCGTTGATGATGTTGGCGAACTTGCCGACGATCTGCGCAACTGGGAAGGCGAGCGCAGTACAATCCATGACCCGCAGCAGTGGGAGCTTCTTCCAGCGACAGTAGACGATGAGCCCCACCAGGCCACCCAAGACCACGCCGTAGATAGCAAGACCGACCAACTGCGTCCCAAAGATCTTGCCGGGGTTGGCCCAGTAGTAGCCAAAGTGGTCGAGTACGTGGACGAGACGGGCCCCGATGACCCCGCACGGCACACCGATGACGGCGATCCCGAAGGCATGGCTCGAGGAGATATCCCGCCGCGCCATCTCCCGGGACATCACCCAGACCCCGACCAGTATGGCGGCGGCCATGATGAGCCCGTACCAACGGAACTCCAGCGGCCCCAACCGGCCGATGACAGGATCGATGCCGATGGTCACTTGTCGTAGAAGAGCGTGCCCGCTTTGGCCCAGTTCTCGCGGGCGTGGTCCTCTAGGATCACGTCTACCTGATCTTCTGTCACGCCCGTGAACTTGACGATCACGTTGGTGAGTTCCTTGACCAGACGGCGCTTCTGCTCGACGCTGCGACCTTCCAGCATCTTCACGATCACGAGAGGCATGCGGTCCTCCTGAAAGTCGGGTCACCGCTCCCGAGGGCCGGGTGGCGTATGAGGGAACAATCTACCGCACCGCCCGCCAGTACGCTAGGGACCGCTGTAATGAGTTGAGCAGCCATCGCCTTGGCGGTGGAGCACTGGCTGGCGTGATTCGGCGCGTAGACCTCCCACATCAAGTCACACCGCACAGCCGCCGATACACCCGAGTGCCTGGGTGTCCATGGCGGGTTGGGGAATCCGAGACCCGGGCCTCGCCAGCATCGAGAACAGGGGGGATCGCAGATGTCGCGTGAAGCACCGTACGTCACCGGCGGAATCGCCGACCCGGGTCCTTCGGGCCTGGGCGGGTGGCTGATACTGCCCATCATCGGGTTGATCATCAGTGCTCTTGCCGTTGTCGGCCGTACGTTGACAAACACCATCCCGACATTCCGGGACGGCACGTGGGCCATTCTGACCACTCCAGGCAACGAAGCCTACCACCCGGTATGGGCGCCACTGCTCCTGTTCGAGTACCTCACGGACGCCATCGTGTTGGTCTGCGCAGTTGTTCTCCTTGTCCTTCTGGTTCAGAAGCGTCCGATCTTGCCCAGGCTCATGGTGGGATTCTGGAGCTTGTCCTTCCTGATCGTCTTGATCGACTCACTCGTGTCGCTCGGGTTCGCTCCCGAGTTGATACCCGACGCCGCTGTACGCGAAGAAGTCGGGTTGACCACGACGCGCCTCATGGGCGACGTGGCGAGGGGCGGACTGGGCTGTGCCATCTGGATCCCATACTTCCTCATGTCGAAACGCGTGAAGAACACGTTTGCGAATCCGGCGCCCCCGGCGCCCGTATGGACGTTCTCTAGCGACCCTCATTCATAGTCTGGAACGTGACACGACCGCATCGAGAGGGTCGTTCAGGCGGGATCCTTCGAATGATAGGTCGGCCGGCGCCCCTGAGGGGCGCCGGCCGACACTTTGTCCCGGTCATACGCGCCGCGCTCGCGCGGCGTGCTCGTCTCACAGGTAGGCAGCCCCCTACTTTGCCTTCCCGAACAGCTTCCTGCGGACGGCCGCCCTCTTGAGCCACTGGATGCCCTCAGTGGGGTTCAGTTCCTTAGGGCACGCCTCCACGCAGTTCATGATGGTGTGGCAGCGGTAGACGCCGCGCTCGCTGTTCCAACGGGCTATGCGCTCCTTGCCTCCCTCGTCACGCGTGTCGACCTCGAAGCGGTGGGCCTTCAACAATGCCGCCGGCCCCAGGTAGTTCTCCTCACCCCACGCCGATGGGCAGGCAGAGTAACAGGACCCGCAGAGGATGCAGTCTACCGGCATGTCGATCTTCTTGCGCTCCTTGGGTAACTGGATGATCTCCTTCTCAGGATCGGGCGAGTGACGGATCAGCCACGGCATTACGTACTCGTACTTGGCAAAGAACTCGTCCATGTCGACCACCATATCCTTCACAAGAGGTAGGTGCGGCATGGGCTCCACTGTTATGAGATCGGTGTCGAGGTGCTTGACGTTGGTCTGGCATGCCAGGCGGTATGCTCCGTTGATGTACATGGCGCAACTGCCGCATATCGACGCCCGGCAGCAGTAGCGGAACGATAGGCTGCCGTCGAACTTCTCTTGGATGTAGAAGAGGCCCTCGAGCACGGTGAGGTTATCGCCCTCGTAGTGGACGGTGTACTCCTCCCAGTGGGGCTCAGGGTTCTTCTTGTCGCGCGGGTCTTGGCGCTTGAGGCGAAACTTGATGTCAGGCATCAGTACTTCCGCTCCTGTAGCTCGAAGGTGCCGAGGGTCACTGGCTTGTAGTCTAGGCGCGGCTTCGGCGAGTCGGGATCGTAGAAAGCAAGCGTGTGCCTCAGCCAGTTGGCATCGTCCCGGGTGTTGAAGTCGGTGCGGAAGTGCGCTCCACGCGATTCCTGGCGAACGATGGCTCCTTCGGCTACACAGAGCGTTAAGTCGAGCATGCCCTCGAACTCCATGGTGCGGATCATATCGATGTTGAACACGCCGCCCGTCCAGCGGAGGCTGATGTTCTTCACCCGTTCCTTGATCGAGTACAGCCTCTCCAGACCGGCCTTCATGGTCGGCTCGTCACGGAAGAGGAAGAAGTGATCCCTCATCAGCGCCGTCATCTCGGCACGAAGCTTGTATACATCTTCGGTGCCCTCGCGGACTCCGAGTTCCTCCACCGCCTGCTCCATCATCTGCGCCGCCGCGAACGCCGTGCGGGCATCGGGGCGCTTGTCGGTGAGAGTCTCCAGGTATCGCACCACCTCGGCCCCCGCGCGGCGGCCGAACACGATCGTCTCGAGCAGGGAATTGCCACCCAGGCGGTTGGCTCCGTGCACCGAGACACAGGCGCATTCACCCGCGGCATAGAGACCCGGCATGACCGTCGCGCCATCGACGTTGGTGTCTATGCCGCCCATCCAGTAGTGCTGCACGGGGGTCACCGGGATCGGTTCCTCTATGGGATCCACGCCCTCGAAGTGGATTGCTAGATCGCGGATGCCCGGAAGCCTTTCGAGGATCTTCTCTGCGCCAAGATGCCTGAGGTCGAGGTGTACGTAATCTTTGCCGTCGATACCGCGGCCTTCGTTGATCTCGGTCTGGATGGACCGGGAGGTGATGTCCCGCGGCGCCAGCTCCATGGCCTTGGGCACATATCTCTCCATGAGGCGCTCGCCCAGGCCGTTGATGAGGTAACCGCCCTCTCCCCGCGCACCCTCGGTCATGAGGATCTGCGTGGTCAAGAGCCCCGTCGGGTGGAACTGCACGAATTCCATGTCCTTGAGCGGCACGCCCACGTAGTAGGCCATGAACATACCGCAACCCGTGCTGATGTGGCTGTTGGTGGTGTTGTTGTACGTGCGGCCCGCGCCGCCGGTGGCGATGATCACCGCGTTGGCCGTGAAGGCCTCGAAGCCGCCGTGGATCATGTCGTACGACACCACGCCCTGACACACGCCGTCATGGACGATGAGGCGCGACACGTACTGCTCCACGTACATCTTGATCTGCAGCCGGTAGGCCTGCTCAACGAGCGTGTGCAGCAGGTAGTGCCCGGTCTTGTCGGCGCCATAGCAGCAACGTGGAAAACCGGCTCCACCGAAGGGGCGCTGCGCGATCTTGCCGTTTTCGAAGCGGCTGAACGGGCAACCCCAATGGTCCATCTCATAGATGATCCCGGGAGCATCCTTCGCCATTTGGACGGCACAGTCCTGATCGACCAAGAAGTCGCCGCCCTTGACGGTATCGAAGGCATGCCTCTCGCAACTGTCATCGAGGCCGTCGGGGTGGTTGCCGAGCGCCGCGTTGATGCCACCCTGCGCCTGGCCTGAATGGCTGCGCCCTGGATGCACCTGGGAGAGGATGGCGACGTCCACACCGGCCCGCTTGGCCTCTATCGCCGCACGGAGACCGGAGAGACCCCCGCCTACTACTATCACGTCATGATGGATCATGTCTGCCTCACCCTACCTTGTAACCGATATAGGGCCAGAGGCCCCAGATCCCGTAGACCAAGAACGCGATTCCCACAGCCCACAGGACGATGGTCAGTGCCAAGGCTCGTTTGCGGGAGGTGAACCAGTAGTCCATGAGCACCATGCGCAGACCGTTCA
>JAFGIH010000455.1 GCA_016929985.1 Thermoleophilia bacterium
ACGCGTGAGATCCCGCGTTCCTCCAGATCGTCCAGAACCGCCTCCAAAGCGAGACGGTTGCTGTGCACGTCGGAGAAGAGGGCCAGCATGTCGGTCTCTTGACTCATACCACTTGGGCGTCGTGGGGTCGATCCACTACCGGGGTTTCGTAGCCAAGATGTTGGCGGAGAGCACGTAGTCGTCCAGGTTGTATCCAGGCTCCCACGTGCCGATGAACTCCCGGCTCTGGTCCTTGGGGCTGACGGATATGTCCACGAAGCCCGCAGCCCTGAGCATGGCCTCCACCTCGCTCACCAGGGAGGCCCCCGAGATGCAGGTGCAGTGCAGGGCCATGTCCTTCTTCCACTCGGCCGGCAGCTCAGCTGTGGCCACCACGTCGCTCACCGCCAGGCGTCCCCCGGGTTTCAACACCCGAAATGCCTCTGCATACACCGCCGGCTTGTCCGGAGATAGATTGATGACACAGTTGGAGATGATCACGTCGGCCGTCGCGTCGGCTACGGGGAGATGCTCGATCTCGCCGAGGCGGAAATCCACGTGCTCATAACCCGATTCGCGTGCGATCTCCCGGGCCCTACGCACCATCTCCGGCGTCATGTCCACGCCGATGGCCCGGCCGGTCGGGCCGACGGCGCGGGCGGCCAGGAAGCAGTCGAAGCCACCGCCGGCGCCCAAGTCGACTACCACTTCGCCCGGCTTGAGGCCGGCGATGGCCTGCGGATTGCCACAACCCAGGCCCAGATTGGCGCCCTCGGGAGCTGCCGACAGTTCGTCCTCGGAGTACCCGAGCTTGACGGAACGCTCCAAGCCCGTCTTGCGGCCCAGGTATTCCCAGTCGCCATCGCCCCCAACGCTGGAAGTGCCGCAGCATGACGAGCCCCCACAACATGACGAACCCGTTGTCGCGATTTCCGCGTAGCGGTCGCGCACAGCGCCACGGATCACATCCTGGTCTCTGTTTTCGGACATCACTTATCTCCCATCCTGTGGTCTGTTCGAATTGTGACTGATGGTCGTCGGGCAGCCGAGATCGCCGCCTGCGACGGCCGGGGACGCGTCAGCCTCTTTCGCCGGCCAGTACCGGCGCTGTAGCCAGAAGGCCACGTTTACCAGACCGATCATCACCGGCACCTCCACCAAAGGTCCGATGACGGCGGCAAAAGCCTGGGCCGAACCCAAGCCGAAGACCGCCACCGCTACGGCGATGGCCAGCTCGAAGTTGTTGGAAGCGGCAGTGAAGGCCAGAGTGGTGCTTTTTGAGTAGTCGGCCCCGATGCGCTTGCCCATGAAGAAGCTGACCAAGAACATCACCACGAAGTAGATGAGCAGGGGAACGGCCACCCGCACCACATCCAGCGGAAGTTGCACGATGATCTCGCCCTTGAGGGAGAACATCACCAGAATCGTGAAGAGAAGCGCGATCAGAGTGATGGGGCTGATGCGGGGGATGAACTGCTTCTCGTACCACTCCTTCGTCTTGAACCGCAGGAGGATAACCCGGGTGAGAATACCCGCGACGAAGGGGATGCCCAGATAGATGCCCACGCTCTTGGCGATCTCCCCGATAGACACATCGACCCGGGCTCCCTCTAGGCCGAACCATCCCGGAAGCACGGTGATGAACACGAAGGCGTACACGGAGTAGAAAAGTACCTGGAAGACCGAGTTGAAGGCCACCAAGCCGGCGGCATACTCGGTATCACCCTTGGCCAGTTGGTTCCACACGATGACCATGGCGATACAGCGGGCCAGCCCGATCATGATCACGCCCTGCATGAGGGCGGGCTTGTCGAAGAGCAGCAGGATGGCCAGGAAGAACATGAGGAACGGGCCGATGAGCCAGTTCTGGATGAGCGACAGCCCCAGGATCCGCCAGTTGCGGAAGACGTCGCCCAGTTCCTCGTAGTGCACCTTCGCGAGCGGCGGGTACATCATGACGATCAGCCCGACGGCGATGGGGATGGAGGTGGTGCCGATGGAAGCGCTCTCGATGGCCTTGCCTATCTGCGGCCAAACATACCCGGCTCCCACGCCGATGGCCATAGCGAGGAAGATCCACAGAGTAAGATATCTATCGAGGAACGCGAGCTTCTTCACGACCCCACCATCACACAAAACGAGATTGCACGGACATTGCTTTGTCGCGTCTACCCGTTTGAACGGTTATAATAATACCGCATAACGAGCTGAACGTGGAGGTCCGATCATGCCGTCGCACAGCAGCACAATCGAACTGGCAGGGCGGCTCAAGGCACTGGCCGACGAGACCCGCCTGCAGATGCTTGTACTGCTCACCGAACATGGAGAACTTTGCGTCTGCGACTTCGAGCGCGCGCTTGAAATCACGCAGTCGAAGGCGTCCCGTCATCTACGCTACCTGTATCATGCGAGAATCGTCGACGAACGCCGCCAAGGGGTGTGGATCCTCTATCGGTTGGCCGATGACCTCGAGCCTGACGTGATGGCCATCGTCACAATGATTCGAGAAGCCCTTGACCCGCAAGTCCTTGCCGACCTTGACGAGCGACTCCAAAACTGGCTCGCCATCAGAACGTGCTGTCCTGATGGCTCGTGTACACACTGACCTTACCGGAGGCCATCGTGGCAGAGGCAAACAAGACCGGCCGGACCGAGGCCGAACCGCAACAGCGCCTGCGACTAGAGGCCATCATCGCCAGTCCGCCCACCAAGAAGTGCCGGGCCACCCTCGAGCTGATGGAGGAGATGACGCGTCGTTTCACCGATGAGGTGCGCCTCGACGTCTATGATCTGGCTCGCAACTGGCCGACCACGCCCACCGTGTCCTGCCTCTCTGAATACAAGACCTGGCGGGTCCCATCGACGTACGTCAACGGACGCCCCGTCTCGAAAGCCGGGCCGCCCGATCCCCAGGAACTCGAAGCCAGCATCCGCGAGGAACTGGCTAAGGGCCCCGACGCCTGGGAGAAATAGGGTGGCGGTATTCCACTGTTCTTTGTGCGGCTCCGCACTGTTGGAGGAGGAGCAACTCCAGACCTGCGTCTACTGCGGCGCCGAGGAGGAGTGCGAGTGGCTTTGCCCCGAGGGGCACTATGTCTGCGAGGATTGCCGCGCGGCTTCAGCAGAGGAGCTCATCGGGCGCACCGCTCTCGCGACCCGGGAGGCCGACCCCGTGGCGATTGCCGATCTCATCATGAAGCACCCGTTGTTTCGAGCGCACGGGCCCGCCCACCACCTGCTGGTGGCCCCGGTGATCCTGGCCGCCCTTCGGAACCAGGGGTACCCGGTCAAAGAGAGCGGGATCCACACGGCTCTTCACCGGACGAAAGACATCCCGGTGGCCGTCTGCGGCACCCGGGGCGACTGTGGCGCGGCCGCCGGCCTCGGCTGCGCGGTGTCCATGCTCACCGGCGCAACCTTCCGCTCGGACGGCGAGCGATCGCAGGCCCTGCGCGCGACCGCGCGTGCGCTCGACCGGGTGGCCGAGCTGGGCGGGCCCCGCTGCTGCAGGCAGAGCGTGTACGGCACGCTCGAGGCCGCAGTCCCCTTCCTGAAGAGCGAACTGGGCTTCACCCTGGCCGTTCCCGATTCTATCCGCTGCCCGTTCTCGCACACCACCGATGAATGCAAGCAGGAGCGCTGTGCCTACTTCCCAGAAAGCTAAGCCCGAGTTCCGGCCCCCAGCTGACAGCAACTCCCAGTTCCGGCTCCTGGCCGATGGCATCACCGATCCCTTCCGGCACTTCGCCGTGGAGGAAGCCCTGCTGCGCGGCATCGACGAGGGGACCAGCCCCCCCACCGTGCGTCAGCGCCGCGTATCGCCGTCGGTGTGGATCGGCGTGTACCAGGTACCCGAGGAAGACGTGGACCTGGAATACTGTCGAAGCAACGACATACCCGTGGTGAGACGCCATAACCCCGGGGGAGCCGTATATCAGGATGAGGGCAGCTTCTGCTTCTCGCTGTTCTTCAGACACGAAGAGCTGTTTGAGCGCCTGGGGATCGTGGAGGCGACGCAGCTCTACCCCATCGTCGCGGAGGCAGTGATCGCCACCTGTGCCGAGTACGGCGTGCTTGCCGCGCACTCGCCCACCAACGATTGCACGATCGGCGGGCGCAAGGTCTACGGTTCGGCCCAGGTGGAGTGGAGCACGGGGTTCGTGCACAGCGGCACCTTTCTCGTCTCCACCGACTGCGAGGTGATGGCGCGGGCGCTGCGGCCCTCGCAGCTCAAGTTCGCCGACAAGGGCTTCACCAATGTGCGAGACCGCGTGATCACGCTCTCTGAAGCCGTCGGCCGTCCCATCCCCGTGGACGAGGTGATGCAGCGGATGACGGCCCACCTCGCCGGGCGGCTCGGATTCCAGCCGACCCCGGGCGATCTCACCGCCGAGGAGCGCGCCCAGATCGACCGCCTGCACGATACGAAGTACTCTCGCCCCGAATGGACCTTCCCCCAACGCGACGCGCACAGGTCGGTCATCTCCACGAAGGCGCCGAGCGGAGTACTCACTCTGGCCGCCGATCTGGACGGAGACCGGCTGAACCGCGTGGAGGTGCGAGGCGACTTTCTCCTGCCCCGCCAGAACGACCTGAGGGATCTCACGGAGGCCGTGCGGGGCCGGACACTCGACGAAGCTCGCGCCTTGGTACAGAGAGGCCCGCTGCCGGAGGACGTGCGGAGCGCTCTCCTCAGGCTCTTGACCGACCTGCAGGCCACCAATAGAGACGCGAACGACTCCGGCTAGACCTTCGGGGCGCGCATCCTCTGGTTCCGAGCCACTTCCTCCGGGTCCCGGGCCAGCACCTCTTCCAAGACCCGCGCGTCCCGTTCGATCAGCTCGTCGCCCTGAAGATCATCCTGCAGCCACTCGAGCAGCGGAGCGAAGAACCGGCCGGCATCTCCCTCCGGCAGCCGGTAGTAAGCCCAGCGCCCGTCCTTGCGAACGTCGACCAGACCTGCTGAGCTGAGCAGAGACAGATGCTTGGATACGGTCGACGAGGCCAAGTCGAGGACTTCCACGATCTGGCAGACGCATAGCTCACCCTTTGCCAGCAGCAGCAGGATACGCACCCGCTGGGTATCGGCGAGCGCCTTGGTCACTCGGATCGTGGACTTCATTGCCTGGCTACTCATACGTCACTCGGCCTCTGCTCCCCAACGTAACGCTCAAGCCCGCGTGGTCTTGGCGCCTCCCTTAGCTGCGGCCTTCTCGATCTCTTCGAGGGATACCACCGATGGGTCATACACCACTTTGAGCTGATTCATTGTGAGATTCAAGCTGCCCGCGGCCGCCAGGTTCCCCCTCCAGCCAAGCAGACGGAGGGCATTCAGGATGACGAACAGCGCGCTGCCTTCGTTGAGCAGCAGTCCGGTCACCAACCCCAGATAGCCCAGCAGAGCCATGACCACCATGAAGGCCACGTTGGCCATGGAGATGGCGATGTTCTGCTTGATCGCCCTCGCTGCCCGGCTGCTCAGTTCGCGTAGATAGCCGACCTTCTCCAGGTCGTCCGACATGAGGACCACGTCGCCGGCCTCCACGGCGATGTCGGTGCCGGCTGCGCCCATGGCTATGCCCACGTCGGAGACGGCCATGGCCGGAGCGTCGTTGATGCCATCGCCGACCATGCCGACCAGCCGGTACTTGTCTCTGAGCTTCTTGAGCAGCTCCACTTTGTCGGTGGGCAGCAGTTGGGCGTGGTACTCGTCGACGCCCACCTGAGCGGCAACCGCGCGGGCGCACAGTATGTTGTCGCCGGAGAGCATGATGGTCCGTACCCCGGCGCGCTGCAGCCTCTCGAGAGCGTCCTTGGCGCCCGGCCTCACCTTGTCGGCGACCGCGACCAGGCCGACGATCGACTTCTCGCGGGCCACCACGACCACGGTCTTACCCTCATCCTCCAGTCCGGCTATGGCCGCGCGGATCTCCGCGGAGATCTCCACGCCGCTCTCTTCTTGGAGTCTGGGATTGCCGACCAGATACCCTCTTCCGCCTACGACGGCGCTGATCCCCAGTCCGGAGGTCTCCTCGAAGGCGTCAACAGCAATCGCGTCGAGCGACTCCTCTTCCCTTGCCCTCCTCACGATGGCCGCCGCGATGGGATGGGCCGAGCGCGACTCTATGACACCGACCATTCTGAGCAACTCGTCCTCGGTCATAGAGCCGAACGCGCGGATATCGGTGACTTCAGGCCGGCCGATGGTGAGCGTGCCGGTCTTGTCGAAGGCTATGGCCCTCAGGTGGCTCACGGTCTCGATGTAGGCGCCGCCCTTGAAGAGAGTGCCATGCCGGGCGGCGTTGGCCATGGAAGCGACTACGGCGACAGGCACCGAAAGGGCGAGGCCGCAGGAGCAGGAGACCACGAACACCACCAATCCGCGAAGCAGGAAGGGGTGCCAGGGCTGAGCGAAGAACAAGGGCGGGATCACCGCCACCAACACCCCCAGCACGAACATGGCCGGTGTGTAGTACTTGCCGAAGGCGTCTGAGAAACGCTGGTAGGAGGTCTTCTTGGCCTGGGCCTCCTCCACGGAGCAGATGATCTTGGAGAGCATGGTCTCCGATGCCGGCCGGTCCACCTCGATCTCCAGCGAGCCGTTCTGGTTCATGGTGCCGGCGAAGACCTCATCTCCGGCTTCCTTGCGCGCCGGTATCGATTCGCCGGTGACCGCCGCCTGGTCGAGGTACGACGAGCCCACAGCCACCTTGCCGTCCATGGGGATGCGCTCGCCCGGCCGCACGATGACCACGTCACCAACACCGATGTCTTCGACCGCTATGGTCACCTGGTTCTCACTACGGCGGACCAGCGCTTCTTTCGGTACGAGTTCCGCCAGAGACCGCAGCGCTCCCCGCGCCTTGTCGACCGCGTAGGATTCGAGCACGTCGCCGAGCGAGTAGACGAAGATGAGGATGGCCGACTCCTGCCACATACCGAGCGCCATCGCTCCACCTGCCCCGATCAGCATGAGCAGGTGGATGGTGGGGGTGAGATTCCGAAGAGCGATGAGAGCCTTCCTCGCCGGGTAGAAGACACCCACGACCACGGCGAGCACGTAGATGATGTTGACCGCCAACATGGGGGCGTCACTCAGGAAGCGGATCCCCACTGCCACAAGAATGAGCACCGCCGTGCCGAACAGGGCCAGTTGCTGCCTCTCCCTCCACCACGTGCTCCGCACCTTGGTCTTCTTGACCAGCGAGGCGTTCACACCGGTTTCGGCCACGGACCGCATGATGTCTTGGACATTGGTGAGCGCCGGATCGTACGAGACCTTCAGCTGCTGAGAGATGCCGTCGGCGTCCGCACTGCCGATACCGGCGAGAGAACGGACCTTCTTCTCCACGAGTTGCGCCTCGCAGGAGCAACTCAGGCCCTCCATCTGCAAGGTGACCGTTTGCAGCCCAACCGCCGCACCGTCAGATACCTCTCCTCCGACCTGCCTATCCATCCCGAGGCTCCCCTCGATACGTCATTTCGTCATATAACGAAACATACTGCGACAGAGCCGCGCGTTCAAGGCGGAGGACACTGTGGTCATCAGACTGCTAGTGATCGCAACCGAGGCCGAGCAAGCTCTCGACACCGTGTTCCAGCGCCACTTCGCGGACTGGAGGGATCCGAGGCCGGCCGATCTACCGCCTGTGCCCCCCACCTAGACCTGACTTCAGCCGCTGTGCCCTTGAGCGTGACACGGTAGCGCGACGCCGCCTCTCTGAAATCTGCGTGTTGGCCGTGGCATGGTTCCGCGTTATACTCTTGTTCTTATAACGCCGTCTGAGAGCGTCGGCGGACAACACCGATGCCCACAAGTGAAACGAGTATAGGTTGAGCGAAAGCTGGGCCATCTATGATCGACTCCTGGAAGAGATTCCAGAAGACGCCGTCGTGAACGCCTGCTTGGTAGGACGCAACTGGACGGTCGTTGACAGCGGATGGATGGGGCTTGCCATGACCTATCGCGGCGACTCCATAGGAACCACCCTCAAACCGCCGCACACGGGACGCAGGTTGAGCGACATGGCGGCCTGCCTGAAAAGCTGGAATCACTACGAAGCCTCGCTTGGAATGGCAGCAGTGAATTCCTACTACAACACGCCTGAGCGGGTGGGGAGTTGGCTGAATGAGCCGCTCGATGCCATCCGTGGGTCGGGGGCTTTGACCGATCTGCTGAATAGCATCTCGGGCAAGAAGGTGGCGGTGATCGGACACTTCCCCAACATGAAGGCGATGGCCGAGCGGTGTGAGCTGACAGTGCTTGAAAGGAATCCGCAGGATGGAGACATGCCGGATTCTGCCGCTGAGTATGTCCTCCCCGAGCAAGATTTCGTCTTCATCACGGGCATGACTGTGACCAACAAGACCCTCCCCCGGCTGCTTGTGCTCTCCACGCAGGCCACGGTGGTGCTCATGGGCCCGAGTGTCCCCTTGGCGCCATGGTGGTTCGAGCGAGGCGTGGATGTACTCGCCGGCATG
>JAFGIH010000456.1 GCA_016929985.1 Thermoleophilia bacterium
GTGCGCATCACCGGCAAGAAGCGCGACGACCTCCAGGAGGCCATCCAGGTGCTCAAAGACGCCGATCTGGAGCTGCCCCTGCAGTTCGTCAACTATCGCGAATGAGCGACGAGCAACGCGACGCTCCGGCTGGGCGGCGTGACGCCTCCGGCGAGGAGCGGGTCTTCTTTCCAGGGGACGATCGCCTGGAGGGGATGCTGGGCCGGTCGCAGGATGATGTCGTCGCCGGCGGGGTGGTGATCGCCCATCCGTATCCGCTCCACGGGGCGACCATGGCCCTGCCGGTGGTGTACCGGATCGCCAAGTCTTGTCGCGAACGTCACCTGGCCACTCTGCGGTTCAACTTCCGCGGAGTGGAGGGCAGTCTCGGGACGTTCAGCGGCACCGAGGAGCACAGGGACGTAGCCGCTGCCACCGAGTTCCTCCGGGGCCGGCTGGCGGGCTTGGATGGTGACGCCGTGCCCGGGCCCACCACCTTGCCCGTGGCGCTGGCCGGCTATTCCTTCGGGAGCATCATGGCGGCGCGGGCGGCCGCGGGGCTCGGCTACGTGCGGGCCTTGGCCCTCGTCGGCTTCGCCGTGGACTGGTCGGACGTTCCCATTGACACCTACGAGAAGCTCGCGGAATTCCGCGGTCCCGTGCTCGCGCTCTGCGCCGAGAACGACGAGATAGGCAACCCCAAAAGGGTGGAACGGGTCCTTCAGAGTCTTGACCTCGACTACACTCTGGGCGTGGTCGAAGGCTCCGACCACTTCCTGCAAGGCAGGCACCGCGAAGTAGGCGAGAGGGTGGCGGACTTCCTGGCGGAGGCGCTGGCCCGGCCTGCGGACTGAGCCTCCAAACAGCGCGGCTTCGGGCGCCCGTGCGTGCCATGGTCGCCAAGGCGGGTCCAAGGTCCTAGGGGTGTGGGAGCGCACCGACGCTACGCTTCCGCCATGCACGCAATCCCGACAAAGAGGCTGCTGGTCTACGTGGTCGCCGGTCTGGTCGTGCTCGTGGTGGGCACGTTCGGGCTTCTCTCCATGCGGGGCGGATCGTCGTCCGCCGGGGGCGTGGTCATCGAGGCGGGGGAGGGAGAGGCCGCGGAGGCGCCTTGGACGGGTTCGCCGTCGACTGCGCTTACGTCACCCTCGACCACCGAGGCTCCCAAGATATGGGTGCAGGTCATTGGGGCGGTGCGGCGGCCCGGCGTCTACAAGGTCGCAGCCGCTGCCCGGGTCTTCGACGTGGTGGCCGAGGCCGGCGGTTTCACCGACGACGCCGATCAAGAGGCCATCGCACTCGCCGCCCAATTGAGCGACGGCTGCACGATCGACGTTCCTCGGGTCGGCGAGCCGGGCGCGGGGGAAATACGGGGCCCAGCTCAGTCGACGGAGGGCATCGCAAGGGGTGCAGGAGCGGGATCCGCCGCAGGCGGGTCATCGTCTGGCCTCGTGCCGTTGAACAGCGCCACGCTGGAGCAACTCGACACCCTCCCGGGCATCGGGCCTTCACTGGCCCAGCAGATCGTCACCTATCGTGAGACGCAGGGACCGTTCACCTCCGTGGAAGAACTGACCGACGTCCCCGGCATCGGTCCGGCGAAGCTGGAGCAGTTGCGGCCGCTGGTGGGGCTCTGACGGTCTGGTGGATACTGCGCCGACGGGTCGCGACGGGGTCAGCTGGTTCGTGCGCAGGGCAGGCCTGGCGCGGTTCGTCACGTTCGCGTGCGCAGGGGGGCTTGCACTCTCTGCCGCGACAGGTGCCCACCCGAAGGTGGCGCTGGCGGGTCTGACCCTGGCCTTGGTCGGTGCTCTGGTGGGTGTGGTGCGCAGCCGAGCGGGATCTCTACACCAGACGGGATCGCTACGTCGAGCGCGTACTTGGTCACGGCTGCTGCTCGTGTCGGTGCTGCTGGTCGGCCTCTTCGGCGGATACCTGATCGGCAACCTGAGGGTCGCCGCGCTGACGGGCGGAGTCCTCCAGTCGCACATCGGAGAGGCCATCGAGGCCGAGTTGTGCATCACCGGACAGGTACGTGCGAACGCAGGGTGGCAGAGCGCCACGGCGGTCGTGAGGAGTGTGAGAGGGGTGGCGGCTGCGGGCGAGACCGTGCTTCTGGAGGTGGAGCCGGCTGAGGACGTCCCGAGCGGTCCCGGGGGAGGCCAAGCCGCCGCGGGGGAAGCTGCTGCTCGAGCTGCCGCCGCGCTCGCTCAAGGGATGATCGTGGTCGTGAAGGGCAGCATCGAAGCTCCCGAGGGGCCGTCCGATTCCGGGTACGACCAGGCCAAACAGCTGCTGCACCAAGGCATCGAGGTGGTGCTGCGGGTAGACGGCCCCGGGGCTGTCGCCGTCATCGGCCGGCGGGGCGGTGTATCCGGTTGGTTCGACGGACTGCGCGAGTCGGCGAAGGCGCATCTGAGCCGGGGACCGAGCCCCGCGGTGAACGAGGTCCTGCAGGGAGTGGTCATGGGTGACACCGCCGGCATCGACAAGGGCTGGATGACGGCGTTCCGGCGGTCGGGGACCGCCCACATGCTCTCGGTCAGCGGTCTGCATGTGGCGAGCCTGGCCGCCATCATGATCGGGTTGGCCAGGTTGCTGCGGGCTGCACGGTGGGTGGGATTCGTGATGGCGGCGGCATCGGCGCTCCTCATGATCCCTTTCGTGGGCGCGTCCCCGCCTATCGTCAGGGCGGCGGTCATGATCTGCGTGGTACTGATGGGGCGGTGGGTCGGGCGGGGCAGAGACCAGTGGCAGGTCCTGGCATTTGCGGCGATGCTGGTGCTGGCGCTGAACCCCTTTGCCGTGTTCGATGTGGGCTTCCAACTGTCGTTTGCGGCGTTCGTGGGGATGCTGGTGCTTCTCGGCCCGCTCCAGCGGTGGCTCAGAAGGCTGCCGGCGGGCATCGCCTCTAACGTGGCCGTGTCGGTCGCGGCAAGTGCAGGTACGGCTCCGGTGGCGCTCCTAGTCTTCGACCAGACGTCGCTGGTCTCGCCCTTGGCCAATCTGCTCGTCGTCCCGGCACTGCCTCTCGTCACGGCGCTGGGCATGGCCAGTGTGTTCCTGGGCTTCGCCTGGAGCGGCCTCAGCACAGGTCTGGACACTCTCGCTTCACTGCCGATGATGTGGACGGTGCAGGTCTCGCGCTTGATGGCCGTGGCGCCGGTCTTAGAGACGGGCGACCTAGGAAGGGCGGCGCTTGCACTCGCCGCGGGGGCTGCGGCGCTGCCGGCTGCTATCGCCCTGACCGGACGGCCCGTGCGTACTCCGTTGGGGCTGCTCCTGCCGTTTTTCAGGCGCACCGTGACGTGGTTGCGGTCACACAGGCCGCGTAGCCAGCGCCGAGCCGCGGCGCTGGCGGTCACGGTCATGATGTTGGCCATGGCGGCCGGGGCCGCGGCCTACTCGCCGGTCGCCGGCGCCGTTCAGACGCTCCAGGCGGTCGCGCACGGCAGGGGGTGGCCCGACCAGGTGGAGGTGCGCGTTCTCGACATCGGTCAGGGCAACGCTGTTCTCGTGCGCACTCCTCAGCACCACACCTTGCTGTTCGACGGTGGGCCTGATGGCTGCGACCTGGCCGGCCAACTCCGCGGACTGGGCGTCCGGACGATCGACGTCGTCGTGATCTCACATCCGCATGCCGA
>JAFGIH010000457.1 GCA_016929985.1 Thermoleophilia bacterium
CGTATCAGGGCACTCTGGACTTCCAAGCCTCAGGCGAAACTGAGAAGACGATCACCATCGACACCAAAGATTGCCGATGGTGGTGGGGCTGGCTCGACGCTACCGACGCCAAACGCTGGGACATCGGTCTTGACCCCACGGTGCCTCTCGACCTGAAGGTCCGCAGCGCCTCCGGCTCGAGCGATCTCGACCTGGCGGGCCTCCAGCTGGCTAGGCTTGAAGTCGACGTGAGTTCGGGAGACACGCAGGTGAAGCTGCCAGCCATCGCCGGGCAGAGATACCCGGTGGACCTGCAGTTGAGTTCCGGCGATCTCCAGGTGCAGATGGCTGCCGGTGCGCAGGTCGACATGAGCGTTGATATGAGTTCCGGAGACTCCCGGGTCACAATGGGCGGCGACACCGACGCGACCCTCACCTTCAATGGCTCTAGCGGCGAGTTCACGGTGGAGCTTGCGGCGGGCCAGGCCGTCCGGGTGGAGGTCCGCAGCGTCTCCTCGGGCGACGTCGATCTGCCCTCTGGGCTGGTCCAGATCGCGGGCGGGGACGATGACGAGGGCACCTGGGAGACCCAGGGGTACGGAAGCGCCCTGCACAAGGTCCTCGTGGTAATAGAGCACATGAGTTCAGGGGACGTGGAGGTCCATCTGGGAGGCTGAGCCGGCGCTCGTCCGGCCGAGACCGGCCGCGGACTCTCGAGGGCCCGAGGCGCTGGAACCGAGGTCGCACAGAGTGCGTCACTGAAGGCGTGATACATGGGCGAAAGAGAAGGGAGAGGGAGATGATCAGGTCTATCGAGAGGACAGCGCTGGTAATAGTGGTGGCGCTCGTCCTGTTGCTCGGCGGCGCCTCCGTGGCTTCGGCCACATCCTGGAACGATATCGATAGCACCCTGCCTGGTGCGTACGGGGTGACGCTCGACCAGCTTGCGCAGGTCTCGAGCGGCTATCCGGATGGCGATTGGCGTCCGTGGCAGGTCATCACCCGGGGGCAGTTCGCGAAGATGGCAGTGACAGCCTTCGGCGTGGCGCCGCTCAGTCCGAAGACTGCGACCTTTACGGACGTTTCCTCCACGAACCACTTCTATCCATACGTCGAGGGTGCGTATGAGGCCGGTCTGATGCAGGGCGTGGGCGGCGGGGCGTTCGGGGTTGCTTCACCTGTGACTCGAGAGCAGGCCATCGCGGTTGTAGCGAGGAAGGTCGCTGCCGACCATGACTACGACCTTGAGGCCATGACCGACGAGGAGATCGGCGCGGTGCTGGCGGCCTTCGCCGACGAGAGCCTGGTGAGCGCGAGCCTGCGGGCTGAGGTGGCGTTCGCCGTCAAACAAGGACTCGTCAAAGGCAACGCGACGGGCATGCTGAATTCCCAGGCCCCGATGAGCCGCATCGCGGCCGCCACGGTGCTCATCCGGGCGAAGCTGCCCAGACCGGTGGTGCTCGATATGAACGACAACGGCAGGACCATCAAGGTGGGAGTGGGCGAGACGATCGAAGTGATCCTCAAGGGCAACCCGACCACGGGCTACGCTTGGACAGTCGTCCTTCCGCCTGACAGTGCGGCCATTCTCGAGCAGGTAGGGGAGCCGGAGTACGTGGCCGATAGCGACGCAATCGGCGCCGGTGGGACCTACACCTTCACGTTCCGCGGTCTGGCGGCCGGCGAGGTCGCACTCAAGCTGGAATACGCACGGTCGTTCGAGACCGAGCCACCGCTCGAGACCTTCTCAGTGACTGTGCAGGTAGAGAACGCGCCGGTCGGCGCTGCGACGCTGACACTCGATGAGGAAGACAACGGCACCACCGTGGCGGTGAAGCCCGGTGACACCATCGACGTTATCCTGGAGGGCAATCCCACCACCGGCTACGGCTGGTCTGTGGATCTCTCCGATGAGGATGCCGCCATCCTCGAGCAGGTGGGCGAGCCGAGTTATGTCCCCGACAGCGGCCTCATCGGCGCCGGCGGGACCTACACGTTCACGTTCCGGGCCCTGGCGGCCGGTGATGCGACGCTCGCACTGCACTACTCACGTGTTTGGGAGAGTGTTCCGCCTCTCGAGACATTCTCGGTGACCGTAGCCGTGGCTCCCACGCCCGCCGCCGGTGACGTCACTCCGCTCGAGGGGACGTCCTGGAAGCTCGAGGGGTGGTCGGTCAGCTCCCTTGATTCCCGCGACTTCGAGATAACCGCGACGTTTGAAGAAGGGCGCATGTCCGGCAAGGCGGCCGTCAATCTGTACGGCGCCGACTGCACCCTCGGGACTGACGGGTCGTTCTCGTTGGGGCCCATCGTCCAGACTCTGATGGCCGGACCCGCGCCCGCTATGCAGGCCGAGACCGCCTACTTCGGGCTTCTTCAACAGGCGCTTAGTTACGTAGTCGACGGAGACGAGCTGACGCTGCTCGGCGAGGGCGCGGACGAACTGCTGATTTTCGCGGCTGTGATCGACAGCTAAACGATCCGGTCGATCGATCGGCTTGGAAGTGCCGAAGACCCCACAGCGGATGTAGTACTTCGCTGTGGGGTCTTCGATGCAGGTGGCCCGTACCGGATTTGAACCGGTGATCTCCGCCTTGAGAGGGCGATGTCCTAACCGCTAGA
>JAFGIH010000458.1 GCA_016929985.1 Thermoleophilia bacterium
CGCCCGCTCTCCACCCAGCCGGGGAGGCGCATCACTCCCATGCCGAGGATGGAGGACTCCCACTCCAGCCGGCCGAACCCGCGGTATTTCATCGCTCCAACTCCTGGTCTGAGTCGCTCGTCTATAGAGAAGAGACGTGGGACGCCCCATGCCGCGACGTCCCACGTCTTTGATTCAAGCCGTCCTCGTGTTCAGGTGGATCAGTCTTCCTCTTCAACCTCCACCCAGGGCGAGTCGTGCTCGCCGCTCAGGCACATGACGATGAAGGCGTAGGGCTTGTCGACCCACCGAGTGATCAGCGGCAGGTGCGGGAAGCCCTCGGGGCAGATGGCGATGGTCGGCGTGTTGAAGATGTGTCGCTCGCGCTCCTTGCCCATGCCCAGCTCCAACTCGGCGCCTAGGTAGTCGAGGTCGTCGGGCTCGAGGCCCAGGTAGCAGAGGATCTCGGCCTCGGGGTGCGTGTGCACCTCGCCACCGCGGTGCCACTTGCCGGGCTTAGTGTAGTAACCCCAGGTGAAGTTGACGTCGAAGCCCTCCAGATTGTCGCCGAAGAGCCAGATGATATCGTCGCCGTTGCCGGGGCCCACGCCGAACTGGGCAGGATGCAGGACGCCATCCTCATCCATGATGTCGGTGTAGCTCGGTCCGGGCGCCTCTTCTTCACCGGTCATGGTCTTGGGCTGCTCGGGGAACTCGCACCTGAGGAGTTTGACCAGATGGTCGTACTTGTGGCCTTCGGTGGTCGGGCCCATGGGGAGCGTCTCAGCCTTGTATTCGGGCGAGAGGCCGATGATGTAGTGAGCGAGCGGCCTGTCGCACCAATGGGTCGTGACCGGGCCGTGCGGCAGCCCTCTCGGGATGATGACGTAGGTGGGTTTGTGGAACGTGTGCACCTCACGCTCTTCGCCCAGCACGATGGATATCTCGGCATCGATGCGTTTGACATTGCCATCCTGGTAGCCGGCGAACACCAGCACCTCGTCGTAGGGGTGCACGACCATGCCTTCCCGGGGATGCAGGGTGCCCGGCTCGGTGATGAAACCATAGACGAAATGGGCGTTGAAGCCCTCCATGTCCTTGGCTTCCATCCATACCATTGGCTTGGGATACAGGCCGGCCGGTCCGTCTCGCACAATCGTCGGCTTGATGAGGTTTGCGTACTTCTTTGCCATTTGGCGCCCTCCTTGGGAGACATCCGCGCGGGTCTTTGACGCTGCAAGACCGGCAGTCCTACTGGTTATCCAGATGGTCAGACTCTACCAAAAACCATGGTGTGTGTGGGCCGGGCGCCGCTCGCGTTCAGGACACGTTCAGGGACCACGGGGGATGATGAACTACAGGCTGTGAAACCGGGAGGAGATGTACTATGTATGTGCTGCCAACCACGACCGGCTTGGAGCGCGACTACCTTCGGGCCCTCTACGAGTTGGCGGGCAAGAGGGCCAAGAACGCCGTCTCTCATCTCGAGGTGAGGTCTGAGTTGGGCCGCTCCGATGACGAGGCGGAGCGCGCCTGCGATTTCTGGGCCGACCGTGGGATCGTGGAATGGTCGAGCCTTGGGCATGTTGCACTCACGCATCTAGGGCTTAGAAGGGCAGAACGTCTGGCCGTGAAGGGCTGGTTGCACTCCCCGTTCTAGGCGATCGACGATACCCCCCGCCCCTGGAACCGGAGCCCCGTCGCCGCGCGGGGCTCCGGGCGTCAGGGGAGCCACCGCGCCGGTGGCGAATCATGGTATGGGATAATGGGTACCTTGCCGTCATAGATCCTGATGGCCGGTAGTACAGGGCGACCACGGACGAGTAGGGGCAAGAGTGCGCAAGATCCATCAGTTCAGCGTCCATCCGGAGATACCAGAGCGCCTGCGCGGGCTTGAGGAGCTGGCTTTCAATCTGCGGTGGGTGTGGGATCCGCGGTCGTTCAAGGTATTCCAGCACCTCGATCCGGAGATGCTCGAGAAATGCGGTGGCAACCCCGTTCTGTTGCTGCGCAGGATCTCCCGAGACCGGTTGGAACACGCGGCCAACGAGTCCGCCTTCCTCACACACGTAGACGAGGCTCTCAAAGACCTGCGCCGCTATCTCACCGAGCCGGGCTGGTTCCCGGTCAACCATCCGGAGCGCACCGATTTCGCGGTCGCGTACTTCTGCATGGAGTACGGTCTCACTTCCTGCCTGCCCATCTATTCCGGCGGCCTGGGTGTTCTGGCAGGCGATCATCTCAAAGCCGCGAGCAGTCTGGATGTGCCCTTGGTGGCGGTCGGCCTGCTCTACAACAGGGGTTATTTCACCCAGCAACTCGACGACGAGGGCTGGCAGCACGAAGAATACCGGTTGCACGATTTCAGCAGTCTGCCTGTCAAGCCGGTCACGGCCGGCGAAACGTGGCGGGGGATGCCTGAGCCGCGCCCCGATGCGCCGCCCCTTAAGATCTCGGTGGAGATCGCGGGGCGCTCTGTGTGGGCGCGCATATGGAGGGTGCAGGTAGGCCGCGTGAGCCTCTATCTGCTCGACAGCGCTCTGCCCGAGAACGATTCGGCCGGGCAACGCATCACCAACGAGTTGTACGGGGGCGGACCGGAGGATCGTCTCGCCCAGGAGCTACTGCTGGGCGTGGGCGGCATGAGGGCGCTCAAGGCTCTGGGTGTCCACCCGGACGTGTGCCATCTCAACGAGGGGCATTCCGTGTTCAGCAGCCTGGAGCGCATGCGCGAGATCATGCAGGAAGGCGGGCTCTCGTTCATGGAGGCCAGGCAGGTCACGGGTGCGGGCACGTTGTTCACCACCCACACCCCGGTGTCGGCGGGCTTCGACCTCTTTCCCAAACCGCTCATCGACCAGTATCTGAGTGACTACCTCGCAGAACTGGGCCTCGAGACCGAGGATCTCATGCGCATGGGCCGCGTGAACCGTGACTCGCCCGACGAGGAGTTCAATGTGGCCGTGCTGGCTCTGCGTCAATCGCCCCGCCGCAACGCGGTCAGCCGCGTGCACCGCCGCACCACGGCCCGCATGATGCAGCCCGGTTGGACGGACTTCCCGCTGAGTGAAGTACCCATCGAATCGGTCACCAACGGTGTGCACATCAAGACCTGGGTGTCGTCGGAGATGGAGCAACTCTACGACCATTATCTGGGTCCGCGTTGGAGGGAAGACACCTCCTCACAGGAGGCCTGGCAGCGCGTGGAGCGGATCCCCGACATCGAGCTGTGGCACGCCCACAGCCGGCTCCGCGAGCGGCTCGTGGCCTACGCCCGCGAGCAGGCGTCGACTCAGAGGCGCGACCGCTGCGCCACCTCCTTCGGGTCGCCGGGCCACCCGCCTCTGCGGTCCGACGCTCTCACCATCGGTTTCGCCCGCCGGTTCGCTACCTACAAACGTGCCACGCTGCTGTTCAGCGACATAGAGAGGCTCAAGAACATCCTGCTGAACGAGACACATCCGGTGCAGTTGGTCGTCGCCGGCAAGGCGCATCCGCGCGACGGAGCCGGCAAGGATTTCATCCGTAGCATCCTCGAGACCGTGAAGCGCGAGGGTCTCACCGACCATGTGGTCTTTCTCGAAGACTACGACATGTCCAAGACCGCCATGCTCGTGCAGGGTGTCGATGTGTGGCTCAACACGCCGCGCCGCCCCTACGAGGCCTGTGGTACCAGCGGCATGAAAGTGGTGCCCAATGGTGGTCTCAACCTCTCGGTGCTCGATGGCTGGTGGGCCGAGGCGTACCGTCCCGGCGCGGGCTGGGCCATAGGAGACGGGCAGGAGTACGTGCATGCCGGCTATCAGGACAGCGTCGACGCCGAGTGTCTGTACTCGCTGCTCGAAGAAGAGGTGGTGCCGCTCTTCTACCATCGCGACGCCGACGGGCTGCCCCGTGGGTGGCTGGCCATGATGAAGAACTCAATCCGCATACTCGCCCCGGCCTTCTCGGGCGACCGCATGATCAAGCAGTACACCGAGCGCTTCTATCTGCCGGCGGGCGACCGCTACCGGTTGATGTCGGCCGGTGGTTTCGCCAAGGCCAAGGAACTGACCGCCTGGAAGCTCAAGGTGAGGCAGGCCTGGTGCGAGGTGAAGGTCACGTGGGTCGAAGAGCACGGCGTCCCCGACCTCACGGTGGGGGAGACCATGGAGGTGAAGGCCAAAGTCC
>JAFGIH010000459.1 GCA_016929985.1 Thermoleophilia bacterium
CCAGACGCTTCATGTCCATGAACCACTGCAGCGAGAGCAGCGGCTCGATGGTCGTTCCGCAGCGGTAGCAGGTGCTCACGGCGTGGTCGTAGTCGTCGGCCCTCACGAAGAGCCCTTCTTCTTCCAGGCGCGCGATGACGGCCTCGCGGGCGTCCGCAGTGCTCAGGCCCGCGAACTCGCCGGCCTCGGCGGTCATGAAACCGTCCAAACCGATGACCGACACGCTCGGCAGGCCGTGCCGCATGCCTATCTCCCAGTCGTCGGGGTCGTGCCCCGGGGTGATCTTGAGGGCGCCGGTGCCGAACTCGATGTCCACGTGCTCGTCGGCGATGATGGGCACTTCCCGTCCCACCAGCGGCACCACGGCCATCTGCCCGACGAAACGCCCGTAGCGCGGGTCTTTCGGATTGACCGCCACGGCGGTGTCGCCCAGGATGGTCTCCGGACGCGTGGTGGCGACGGTCAGCGTCTCATCCGAACCGGCCACGGGGTACTTCACGTAGTACAGTTTGGCGGCCCGGTCTTCGTGCTCCACCTCCAAGTCGGAGATGGCCGATCCACAGCGCACGCACCAGTTGACCAGGTAGACATCCCGATAGATGTCGCCCTTCTCATAGAGCGAGACGAAGACCTTGGCCACGGCCTGCTGGTAGGCCTCGTCCATGGTGAAACGCTCGGACTCGTAGTCGCAGGCGCAGCCAAGCTTCTTGAGCTGGTGGATGATCGTCGATCCGTACTCACGCCGCCACTCCCACACCCGCTTCTCGAAAGCCTCCCTGCCGATATCTTCCTTCCGCAGCCCCTCACCGGCCAGTTGGCCCTCCACCTTGTTCTGAGTGGCGATGCCGGCGTGGTCGGTGCCCACGACCCAGAGCGTGTTGTGACCGTGCAGATGGTGGTAGCGGATGAGGATGTCCTGGATAGTGTCGTTGAGGGCGTGCCCCATATGCAGCGAGCCGGTGACGTTCGGCGGGGGGATGGCTACCACGTAGGCCGGTCGCGGGTCGGTCGGGGCGGCGCTGAAGGCCGAGCGGTCCAGCCAACGCTTCATGAGCCGTTCTTCTACCTCGTGCGGCTCGTAACGCGCCGCCATGTTCACCGTTGCCACTACAGTTCCGTTCCCTCTTGCTCCCCCGGTCCCGGAGCTTCCAACGCCCCGAAGGCCGGCGACAGCACGTCGATGAAGTTGTCCACATACACGATATCAAGGCCCTTCTTGAGCTCGGCCTGAAGCTCCTCCACCTCCGGGGCGACGGTGCTCGGCAGGACCACGGTGTGCACGCCCTCGCGCAGCGCCGCCAGCAGCTTCTCCTTCAGACCCCCCACAGGCAGGATCTGTCCGGTGAGAGTGATCTCGCCGGTGAGGGCCACCTTGGGCAACACCGGCACCTGCATCAGAGCCGAGAGCAGCGCGGTAGCCACGGCGATGCCGGCCGAAGGCCCCTCTTTGGGTACTCCGCCCTCTGGAAAGTGCATGCGTACCTCGAGCGCGGACAGGAGCTCGTGATCGGACGGCTGCGGAGGTTCGGTCTCACCCGCCGCGGCTTCGGGCCGGAAGCCGGGTTCCTGCACTCCCCTGTCCAGCACGCGCCCTGCAGGAGTCCGCGCATCGGTCGAGTGCCTCGCGTCGGTCGCCGACCGCACCGGCCCGGAGTCGTCGCCGGTATCGGTCTGTTGATAATTGTCCAAGAGATACGCGCGCCCCGGCGAGTCCGCCCACAGGTCGGACAGCACGGGGTCCCGCACCAGCGAGGTCTTCAGATAGCCCCACGCCGCGGTCACGCTCTCCTGCATGATCTCGCCGAGCTGGCCGGTCAGATGAAAATCGCCCTTACCCGGCGTCACCACACACTCTATGCGCAGCACGTCTCCCCCGGCTCCCGTATACGCGAGACCGAGGCTCACGCCTATCTGCGGCTCACCCGCCAGACGGGCGGACAGGAAGGGCGCCGGACCCACCAGAGAGGGCAGGCCCCGCGGACCCACCCGGCGCGGCAGCGCCTTACCCTCCACCTTCATGCGGGCCAGGCGCCGGTAGACCTTACCTATGAGGCGGGCCATCTCCCGCACACCCGCTTCGCGGGTGTGCTCGCGGATGAGCAGCCGCAGCGCCGCCGGGGTGAGCACGTTGCCCAGTTCGGCCAGCCCGCTCTCCTCCGCGATCCTCGGAACTAGGTGGCGTTGGGCTATCTCCATCTTCTCCCTGTCGGTGTAGCCGGGTAGGCGGATGATCTCCAGCCTATCGTGCAGGGTCTCGGGGATGTCTTCTTCGTAATTGGCGGTCGCTATGAAGAAGACGTGGGAGAGGTCGTACTCCAGTTCGAGGTAATTGTCGCGGAAGGTGCGGTTCTGCACCGGGTCGAGCACCTCCATGAGCGCCGCGGCCGGATCGCCCCGCCAGTCGGCTTCCATCTTGTCTATCTCGTCCAGCACCACGACCGGGTCGTCCACGCCGGCGCGCTTGAGCGCGTCGATGATGCGGCCGGGCATGGCGCCCACGTACGTGCGGCGATGGCCGCGGATCTCACCCTCGTCGCGGATGCCGCCCAGGCTGATGCGCTGCAGGGGGCGCTCCAATCCCTTGGCTGTGGCCATGGCTACCGAGGTCTTGCCCACTCCCGGAGGCCCCACGAGGCACAGGATGGCGTTGGGCGGCGTGCCGCCCCTGAGCGAGGCCACGGCTAGGTACTCGATGATGCGGTCTTTGACGCTCTTCAGACCGTAATGGGTCTCGTCGAGCACGCGCGCCACGGCTGCGACGTCGAGGATGGCCGAGCCGGACCGCGTCCCCCAGGGCAGACCGAGGGCGGTATCCAGGTAAGTCTTTGCCACCGCCACCTCCGCCGAGAGCGGCGGCAGGTCGCTCAAGCGCTTGATCTCCTTGGTCAGCGCGGCAGCGGCCGCCTCCGGGAGCTTCTTCTCCTCCATCTGTTTGAGATAGGCGCCCCGTTCGCTGTCTTCTTCGCCCTCTTCACCCAATTCGGCCTGCAGCACCTTCAGGCGCTCGTGCAGGAACACGCGCCGTTGCTGGCGCTCGAAGCTGTCATGGACCTTCTCGGATATCTCGTTCTCGAGAGCGATGAACTCGTTCTCCTGGATCAGGGTCTCGAGGAGCAGCAGCAGCCGTTTCTCGGGTTCATCGCCCTCCAAGAGCTCCTGCTTACGCTCCGGTCCGATCATGAGATTCGACGCCACGACGTTTACCATCGTCTCCGGGTCTCTCACTACCTCCAGCGCCGTCTCCGCCTCCTCCGGAAGCTGCGGCGTCTGACCCACGTAGTTGCCGAACTCCCGGGTCACCGAGTCCATGAGCGTCCGCAGGCGCGGCCTGCCACTCGGTTTGCCGACCACCGGGGTGTAACGCACGGTGAAGAGCGGCGAGACAGACTCGTAGCCGTCTATCGAGACCCGCTCCCGCCCCTCGATGAGGGCCTTCAGCGTACCGTCGGAAAGCCGGGAGAACTGCACGACCTTGGCGAGGGTGCCGACCGCGTAGATGTCGCCCGGCTCCGGGTCCTCGGTCACGGCCGAACGCTGCGCGGCCATCACCAGGAGACCACCCGTCTGCTGCGTCTGCTCGAGCGCCCTCACACCCTTGTCTCGCTCCACGAACAACGGCGCCAACATGCCCGGGAACAGCACCAGGTCGCGCGTCGCAAGGAGCGGGAGAGCCCGCTGCGTGTCAACCATACGTATTACCTGCGAGCCGATTCGTTGTGGAGCCACGCTGGCAGAGCGCGATGGACGAGTGCGAGTCAAGGACGCAGGAAGCACCCGTAGCAGAGCTACGGATGCGACCGAGGACGCGGGATCGCGCCGTCCAGTGCGATTGTGCCGGCCGCGGCTTCATGACGAATCGGCTCCTATGCGGATTCTTGGTCCAGCTCCCGATCCTCGTGCGTGCTGCTCGTCACCAGGGTGGGATCGATCCGCTTCTCGATGACTTCCCGGGTGACCACGCATCGGGTCACGTCGCGCCTGCTGGGAAGCTCGAACATGACGTTCGTGAGCGCGCCCTCGATTATGGAACGGAGTCCGCGCGCGCCCGTCTCGAGCTTGAGCGCCTGCGTGGCGATAGCCTGCAAGGCGTCCTTGGAGAAGACCAGATCGACCCCGTCGTAGGCGAAGAACTTGTGATACTGCTTGGTGAGCGCGTTCTTGGGCTCGGTCAGGATGGAGACCAGGTCTTGCTCGCGCAGTTGGTGCACGTTGCAGATGACAGGAAGACGCCCGATGAACTCGGGGATGAGCCCAAAATCGAGAAGGTCCTCGGGCAGCACCTTGCCGAACAGCTCGCCCACGTCGCGCAGGTTCTTGCTCTCGATCTCAGCTCCGAACCCCACGCCCTTCTTCCCGATGCGCCGTTCGATTATCTTCTCCAGGTCGGCGAACGCGCCGCCGCAGATGAAGAGGATGTTGGTAGTGTCGATGGTGAGGAACTCCTGGTGGGGATGCTTGCGCCCGCCCTGAGGCGGCACACTGGCCTGCGTGCCTTCCAGGATCTTGAGCAGGGCCTGCTGGACCCCCTCGCCCGACACGTCGCGGGTGATGGAGGGGTTATCGGCCTTGCGGGCGATCTTGTCGACCTCGTCGATGTAGATGATGCCCGTCTCTGCCTTCTTGATGTCGAAATCGGCTGCCTGGATGAGCTTGAGCAGGATGTTCTCCACATCCTCGCCCACGTACCCCGCCTCGGTGAGCGCGGTCGCATCGGCGATGGCGAACGGCACGTTGAGGATGCGGGCCAAGGTCTGCGCGAGCAGGGTCTTGCCGCACCCGGTCGGGCCCAGCAGCAGGATGTTCGACTTCTGCAACTCGACGTCGCCGCTATCCATCGCGCCCATGTGCACGCGCTTGTAGTGGTTGTACACCGCCACCGACAGAGTGCGCTTCGCTTCCTCCTGCCCGATGACATAGTCGGCGAGGATGGAGTAGATCTCCTTCGGTTTGGGGAGGTTGTCGAGATCGAGGGACGCTGGAGGAGCGCACTCCTCGTCGATGATCTCGTTACAGAGATCGATGCACTCGTCACAGATGTACACACCTGGGCCGGCGATCAACTTCTTCACCTGACGCTGGCTCTTACCGCAGAAACTGCAGAGCAGTTGCTCTGAACCTCCCGGCGCTTTCGGCACCCCTGAACCCCCTACCTGTGCTCTAGGATCTTGTCGATGATCCCGTATTCGAGAGACTCTTCGGCGGTCATGAAATAGTCTCGCTCGGTATCCCGCTCGACCTTCTCCATCTCCTGCCCGGTCGCGCCGGCGAGTATCTCGTCAAGTCGCTTCCTCAAGCTGAGAGCCTCTCGAGCGTGGATCTCGATGTCGGTCGCCGGACCTTCGAAGCCTCCCGATACCTGGTGGATAAGTATCTTCGAATTCGGGAGCGCGTAGCGTTTACCTTTAGCCCCGCCGGCGAGGAGAACCGCCGCCATCGACATGGCGATGCCCACACAGATGGTCGACACGTCAGGCTTGATGAACTGCATGGTGTCGAACACGGCCAATCCCGCATACACACTGCCCCCGGGGCTGTTGACGTAGAGAGAGATGTCCTTGTCGGGGTCCTCCGACTCCAGATGCAGGAGTTGGGCGACGACCACGTTGGCCACCTGGTCGTTGATGGGGGTCCCCAAGAAGATGATGCGCTCGTTCAGCAGGCGCGAGTAGATGTCGAACGCCCGTTCGCCTCGGCTGGTCTGCTCGACCACCATGGGGATGAGTGGACTCACCTCGCCGTCCTTTCTTCGTACACTAAGCTTCTTCGTCGCCGGCCTCTCCGACCGGCTTGGATGCCGCCGCTTCAGGCGCATCCGCGGGCTCCGCCTCCGAGGCGGGTTCCGCCTCAGGTGCGGGCTCCGCCGCCGGCTCCGCAGGCGCCACAGCAACTGCCTGCTCGACGATCAGGTCGGCGGCCTTGTCGCGCACCATCGACGCTCTGAGCTCCTCGAGCCGGCCCCCTTTGCGCAGCCGCTTCTCGAGCTGCTGGGCGTCGACCTTTCCGGCAGCAGCCATCTCGGCCACCATGGCCGAGACCTCTTCGTCGGTGGCTTCGATGCCCTCGGCCTTAGCCACCGCATCGAGCACCAACTCGGTCTTCACATTGTTCGCCGCGGCCGGCTTCATATCCTCGATGATCTGCTCGACCGTGACTCCTGAGGCCTCCACATACCCCTCGAGAGTGCCGCCCTGCGACTCGACGGAGCGCTTGAAGTCGCCCATCATCGTTTCCGCCTGCCGGCGCACGACCACGTCGGGAAGATCGACCGTCGCGTTGTCGGCCGCCGCCTTGATGGCGCGGGCCCGGAACAGCTGGTCGGAAGAGTGAGCCTTGCTCAGGCTGATCCTGCTGCGGATCTCCTGGCGGAGTTCGAGCAGCGTCGCGAACTCGCTGACCTCAGAAGCCCACTGATCGGTAAGAGCCGGCAGCACCTTCTCTTTGATGTCTTTGAGGACGATGGTGAAGTCCACCGTCTTGCCACCCAGATCGTCAGGGAAGCCCTCGGGCAGAGCAAAGGCGAACGTACGCTCCTCGTCGATGTTCATGCCCACTACCTGGGCCTCGACCTCGGCGAACATCTGGTTGCCGCCCAGCTCGAAGACGTAGTCGGTCGCTTCCAGACCCTCCACGGGCTGGCCCTCGTAGACCGCGCGCAGGTCGGTGTTGACGAAATCGCCCATCTGAACGGCACGGCCGCTCACCGGACGGAGCTCCGCGAACTCGTTCTGTAGACGCTCCATCTGGCCGTCGACCTCAGAGTCCTCCGCCTCGGTGGCCTCCTTGGCCGCTTCCACGCCCTTGTACGCCCCGAGCACGATCTCGGGCATCACGGTGACGGTCGCTTTGAACCCGAAGGGTTTGCCAAGCTCGGGAAGTTCGTCGTCGGGCTCGATCTCGGGCCGGTCTACCGGCTCGAGGTCCAGCTCGACGGCCGCGGTGGAGAACCACTCGTTCATCGACTCTTCCACGGCCTCGATGAGAATGGCTTCGTCGCCCAGCCGCTGCCGGACCATCGATACGGGCGCCTTGCCCGGCCTGAAACCGGCGATGCGCACCTCGCGACTCAGCTTCTTGAGTTGGCCGTCGAAGGCTTGCCGTAGTTCTTCAGTGGAGACTTCCACCGCCATCTTGACCGTGTTCCCGTCGCGCTCAGTGAGGGTGGTCTTCACATCGATCCTTTCTAGTGGTCTGCTGCCCGGTTCCGTTCGAATGCGGGTGAGAGGACTCGAACCTCCACGTCAAAGACACATGATCCTAAATCATGCGCGTCTGCCATTCCGCCACACCCGC
>JAFGIH010000050.1 GCA_016929985.1 Thermoleophilia bacterium
ATCTACCAAGATCTGTCGCGCATCAACCGTGCCGTCGCGGATGGCTCGTTCTTCGACAACCAGCCGCTGGCTGAAGTGATGGACGGCGTGGTCGCCCGCGACAGTTCGCTTCATCTCATGGGCCTGCTGTCCGACGGCGGAGTGCACTCCGCCACGGCGCACGTGAAGGCTCTCATAACCATGGCGCACCGTCGCGGCGTCAAGCGGCTTTTCGTCCATGCCTTCACCGATGGGCGCGATACCTCGCCTGCCGCGGGAGAGGGCTACGCGGCGGAACTCGAGACCTTCATGGCTGAGGAGGGCCTCGGCGTGGTGGCCACGGTCTCCGGGCGCTACTACGCCATGGATCGCGACCGGCGCTGGGAGCGCCTCAAGTTGGCATACGAGGCTCTCTTGCACGCTGAGGGGCTGCACGCCCCAGGTGCACATGCCGCGATCACCGAGTCGTATGCCCGGGGCGAGACCGACGAGTTCATCCTGCCGACCATCGTGTCGGAAGATCCGGCCTCGAGGGTCGGTGACGGAGACGGCGTGATCTTCTTCAACTTCCGGCCTGACCGGGCCAGGGAGATGTGCGCCGCCCTCACCCAGGAGGAATTCGCGGGATTCGAGCGAGATCGACCGCGACCTGTGGTCGACCTCGTCGGCATGACCGAATACGATCCGAGCCTGGGTCTGAGGGTGGCTTTCCCCAAAGAGGAACCGCGCAATGTCATCGCCGAGGTTGTGAGTGCGGCGGGGCTCACGCAGTTGCACATCGCCGAGACGGAGAAGTACGCGCATGTGACTTTCTTCTTCAACGGCGGTAGAGAAGCACCGTTCGATGGTGAGATGCGCAGGCTGATCCCGTCCCCGAAGGATGTTGAGACCTACGACCAGAAGCCCGCTATGGCCGCCTATGAGGTCGTCGAGTGCTTCGAGGAGACCATGCGGGAGACCCCCGCCGACCTCGTGGTGCTCAACTTTGCGAACCCCGACATGGTGGGGCACACCGGCGTGCTTTCGGCGGCGATCGAGGCTGTGGGTCACGTCGACCGTTGTCTCGGGAGAGTGCTTCGGGTGCTCGAGGAAGCGGGGGCGAAGGTCATCGTCACCGCCGATCATGGCAACGCCGAGGTGATGATCGAGCCCGACGGGAGGCCGAGCACGGCTCACAGTGTGGGGCCTGTGCCGCTGGTGGTGCTCGACCGAGGCGTGACGCTGCGGGAGGGCGCCGGCCTGTCCGATGTGGCTCCGACCCTTCTCACGTTCTTGGGGTTGGATCTCCCTGCGGAGATGACCGGCCGTTCGCTCTGCGCGGAATGAATAGGATTGCTGCGTATACAAAATGGGTAGTTCGGTGGTAACTTACGCACGACAGAAAAGCTGCGGGCCTCGTATTGGCGTTGGGGTTCGGCAAGGCCGCTAGAGAGGGAACCTACTGTGAAGTACGCTTTGATCTCGCTGGACGTGATCCTCGGCATCGCCGTGTTGGTGTTGATATTTCTCCATTCAGGTAAGGACGCGGGCCTTGCCACCACCTTCGGTGGCTCGGGTGCGTTCGGCGGCAGTCAGGTAGTGCAGAAGAACCTCGACCGCATCACCATCGCCTGTTCCGTGGCTTTCTTCATCGTGTCCATCGCTCTCGCATACGTTGTCTGAGAGTTGACGTGGCCAAGGCGTCCGATCGCACGAAGGTGCGGGGGAGGTGGTCGACCGCAGCGAGGCAATGTGAGTGGCGTGGGGTTTAACAGAATCAAGGAGGGAACATTTTGAAGCTTGACAAACGTATATGGCTGCTTTTGATGATTGCGGTGCTGATGGCCGGGATGGTCTTCGCGGTCGCAGCCTGCGGCGGCGATGAGGAGGAGCCTGTCACCACGGAAACGACCGCGGCGCCTCCGGTTGACCAGCCCGCGTCGGGCGGCACGTTCGCTTTCTACATCAACGAGCCGGCCTTCATCGATCCTGTGAACCTTCAGGAGTCTGAGGGCACGCAGGTCGGCAACGCTGTCTTCGACAGCCTTGCGAAGTTCAACTACAACACCGGCGCTCTGGAACCGGCCGCCGCCAAGAGTTGGGAACCCAACGCCGACGCGACCGTGTGGACCTTCCATCTGGTCGAAGGCGCCAAGTTCCATGATGGCACCCCGGTCACGGCTGCCGACTTCAAATACGCCTGGGAGCGCATCTGCAACCCGGCCAACGAGTCGGAGATCTCTTACCACCTGTCGGCCGTCAAAGGCTATGATGCCATGCAGGAAGGCACCGCCACAGAGCTCGAGGGCGTCAAGGCCATCGATGCCAACACTCTCGAAGTGACTCTGTCGTACGCCTTCGGCGACTTCGAATACGTGGTCGGCCACCCGGCCCTGGCCCCGGTTCCCAAGGCCGTCGTTGAGGCCGATCCGGCCGCCTTCGGCGACAAGCCCATCGGCAACGGCCCCTTCATGATGGCCGAGCCCTGGTCGCACGACCAGTACATCAAGGTAGTCCGTTTCGCCGACTACTACGGTGACAAGGCCTATCTGGACGGTGTGGATTTCAAGATCTTCAAGGATGAGGACACCGCTTGGCTCGAGTTCCAGGCCGGCAACCTCGACTTCACCAGCATCCCGTCCGGGCAGTTGGCGTCTACCTCCGCCACCTATGGCGTGAGCGACGACGGCGTCACGGTCGCGAAGGGCAAGCAGACCCTTACCGGTCCTGAGACCGCCATCTACTACCTGCTGGTGCTGAACACCGAAGAGACGATGAAGAACCCGTTGGTCCGTCAGGCTCTGTCGCTGGCCATCAACCGCCAGACCATCGCCGACACCGTCTACGAGGGTATCCGCCAGCCTGCCACCAACATCGTGCCTGAGGGCGTCGCCGGTTACGAAGACGGCGCTTGGCAGTACTCCAAGTACGACGTCGAGGCCGCCAAGGCGAAGCTCGCTGAAGCCGGCTATCCCAACGGTGAAGGCCTGCCGGATATCGTCATCAGCTTCAATAGCGGTTCCGGTCATGAAGACGTCATGACCCTGGTGCAGGCCGACTTCGCCGCCATCGGCGTCACCGCCACCTTGGACGGCGTAGAGTGGGCCCAGTATCTGGATAAGCTCTCGGTGCCGGATTACATGATCGGCCGCCTCGGCTGGATCGCCGACTCCCCGATCATCGACAACTTCCTCTACCCGCTGTTCACCACGGGTAGCGCCGACAACTACGCCTTCTACAGCGACCCGGCTGTCGACACGGCCCTCGCTGACGCCCGTCAGACCACCGATACGAACGAGCGTATTGCGAAGTATCAGGCCATCGTCAAGACCATCGGCGACGAAGCCCCGGTTATCCCGATAGTCAAGTATCGTCATCACCATGTGGGCTCCGACCGGATCAACGACCTGGTCTACAGCGCCCAGGGACTGGCGAGCCTCGAGAAGACCTGGATCTCTGCGGCTCAATAGTGTTCTGGTAGTAGTGCGCCTTATCGACGCTAGTTTGATCGTGGTAGGGTGCCCCTTCGGGGGCGCTCTGCCACTACTTTCCTGTTGATTCCCAATTCAGCGGACCTGACCGAATGATCGCTTACATCGGCCGCCGGATCCTGCAGATGATCCCCGTCTTCATCGGGGTCACGATCATTCTCTTCATCCTGCGTTCGCCGGGTGTGCTGGGCGGAGACCCGGTGAAGATGATCACCGGCGAGAGAGCGATCAGCGAGACCCTGTACAACCAGATCGTGGAGAAGCACGGGCTGGACAAGCCCTTCTACGTTCAGTACTACCGCTACATGAAGAGTCTCCTGCAGGGTGACCTGGGCGACTCGTATCAGAAGAGCAGGCCGGTCACCTCCATTCTGTGGAACAAGTTCCCGAATACCCTGAAACTGGCCGTCGCCGCCCTGCTGATCGAGATGTTCTTTGGCATTGCAGCCGGGGTGATATCCGCCATCAAGCGCTACTCGTTCTGGGACGTCTTGGTGACGTTCAGCACCTCAGTGCTTGTTTCTCTGCCAGTGTTCTGGCTGGGCATGCTGTTGCAGATTCTTTTCGGGGTGAAGTTCAAGCAATGGGGACTGCCCTATCTGCCCATCTCGGGCATGACGTCGCGGGAGTTCCCCACCATCGTCCACATCATCTTGCCGGCGGTGACCCTGGCATCGGTGTCGACGGCATACGCGGCGCGCATCATGCGCAGCCAGCTGCTGGAGGTCATGGGTCAGGACTACATGCGGACCGCCGCCGCGAAGGGCCTCACGCCGCGGGGCGTCATCTGGGGCCACGGTATGAAGAACGCCATGATCCCCGTGGTCACCTACTTTGGTCTCGATCTCGGCGCCATGTTCGGCGGCACCGTGCTTACCGAGACGGTCTTCAACTGGCCGGGCGTGGGCTATGAGATCTACACGGCCATCCAGCAGCGAGACTGGCCCATCGTCATGGGGGGCACCATCATCATCGTGTTCTTGGTTATGGTGCTGAACCTGCTCGTTGACATCAGCTACGCGTTCCTCGACCCCCGTATCCGTTACGGGAAACAGGCGACGTAGGGGGCCGGCGTGGTTTCTGATCCCAGCAAACCTGATTTCGGGCGCGAAACGATTGCGCAGGGAACCCTGGCGTCGACCGTCGCCGCCGGAGAGGGACCGGGTGCTCCGGGTGAACCGGCAGGGCAGGGCTCCGCCAAGTCGCGCACCCTGTGGGTGGACGCGGTCCGCCGTCTGCGCAAGAACAAGCTTGCCGTCATAGGTCTCATCTGGATCATCATCGTCATCCTCATCGCTATCACCGCCGATCTCTGGGTCCCAGCCTGGCTGGGCGACCCGATTGCGATCGACTCCACAACGGCTGCCGAGCGGTACCTGTTGTCGCCGTCGGCGGAGCACCCCTTCGGGACCGATAAGCTGGGGCGCGACGTCGCCTCCCGCGTCATCTACGGGGCCCGGGTGTCGCTGATTGTCGGTGTCCTCGCCGTGGCCATCATGGTGATCATCGGGTTGATCATGGGGGCCATCGCCGCCTACTACGGCGGTATCTGGGACAGTCTCATCATGCGTACGGCCGACGTCTTCTTCGCCTTCCCTTATATATTGTTCGCCATCGTACTCATCGCCCTTTTGGGGAAGGGTTTTCACAACGTCTTCATTGCCATAGGCATCCTGGGGTGGCCGAGTATCGCTCGTGTGTTCCGCAGTTCCATCCTCTCCGTGAAAGAGAACGAGTACGTGGACGCGGCGCGGGCCATGGGCGCCTCCACGCCCCGGATACTCGTGCGACACATCATGCCCAACGCCATGGCTCCCATCATCGTCTACGCGACCATGACGGTGGGCGGGGCCATCCTCACCGAGGCGGCCCTGAGCTTCCTGGGAATGGGCGTTCAACCTCCCGATCCCTCTTGGGGCCTGATGCTTTCCGAGGCCCGTTCCATGATGTTCACCGCCCCGTGGCTCATGTACTTCCCGGGCATAGCCATCCTGACCACCGTGCTTGCCTTTGTGCTGCTGGGCGACGGCCTCCGTGACGCTCTCGACGTGAAACTCAAGGAGTAGTAGTGGCCCCGCTTCTGGAACTAGACGATCTTCATATGCATTTCTTCACCCGGGACGGTGTGGTCAAGGCCGTTGACGGGGTGAGCTTCACGCTGGAGAGCGGACAGACTCTGGGCGTCGTGGGCGAGTCGGGCTCGGGCAAGTCGGTGACGGCCATGTCGATCATGCGCCTTATCCCAGAGCCGCCGGGGAAGGTGGTGAGCGGGGACATCCGTTTCAAGGGCGAGAGCATCCTCACCATGAGCGACAAAGACCAGCGCAAGCTGCGCGGCAACCGCATCGCCATGATCTTCCAGGACCCTATGACGTCGCTCAATCCGGTGTTCCGCATCGGCAAGCAGATAGCGGAGCCCCTCCGTCTCCACAAGAACATGACCCGCCAAGAGGCGTGGGCCGCGGCTGTGGAACTGCTCGACCGTGTGGGCATACCGCAGGCCGAAGAACGGGCGCGCAACTATCCGCACGAGTTCTCAGGGGGTATGCGCCAGCGCGCGATGATCGCCATGGCGCTCGCCTGCGGGCCCGACATCCTCATCGCCGACGAGCCGACCACGGCCCTCGACGTGACCATCCAGGCTCAGATCCTGGAGCTCATGCAGGAGATACAGCAGCGCACCGAGTCGGCCATCATCATGATCACTCACGACCTGGGGGTCGTGGCCGATATGGCCGACAACATCTTGGTCATGTACGCGGGCAAGGCGGTCGAGTACGGGCCGGCGGAGGAAGTGTTCTACAACCCGCTTCACCCCTACACGTGGGGGCTGTTGGAGAGCCTGCCCCGGCACGACGTGGACGACAAGGGGGCTCTCTGTCCCATCAACGGCCAGCCGCCAAGCCTCATCAATCTGCCCCCGGGGTGCGCGTTCAGTCCGCGGTGCGCGTATGCGAAGCCCGAGTGCCAGACGCGGGTGCCTGCGCTCACCGAGATCGATGGGGGGCATTACTCGGCTTGTCTGTTCGCCGGCGACATAGACTTCATCTGCCAGTACGAGAATCGTGTCAGTCGCGGGTCCACGGAAGCGAAGACGGGTAGTTAGATGACGGCTCTGCTACAGGTAGAAGAACTGAAGAAGTACTTCCCCGTGAATCAGGGCGTGTTGTTGTCTCGCGTGGGCAAGACGGTCAAGGCGGTCGACGACATCTCCTTCTCAGTGGAGCAAGGGGAGACGCTCGGGTTGGTGGGAGAGTCGGGCTGCGGCAAATCGACTACCGGCCGCTGCATCAACCGCCTGCTCGAGCCGACCTCCGGGAAGATCCACTTCGAAGACATCGACGTGCGCAAGCTCCACGGCAAGCGCCTGAAGGCCTACCGCCGCGACGTGCAGTTCATCTTTCAAGACCCCTACGCTTCGCTGAACCCGCGCATGACCTTTGGCGAGATCATGTCCGAGCCGCTCGCGATCCACGGGGTCGGCACCCGTAAGGAACGACAGGACCGCTGCAAGGAGATGCTCCAAGTCGTGGGGCTCAGTCCGGAGCATATCCACCGCTATCCCCACGAGTTCTCCGGTGGCCAGAGGCAGCGGGTCGGCATAGCGCGGGCGCTCATGCTGCGACCCAAGATGATCATCTGCGACGAGCCGGTCTCGGCTCTGGACGTCTCTATCCAAGCGCAGATCATCAACCTCCTGGAGGACCTCCAGAAGGAGTTCGGCCTCACATACCTCTTCATCGCGCACGACCTGGCGGTCATCAGGCACATCTGCGACAGAGTCGCCGTGATGTACCTCGGCAAAGTGGTGGAGTTGGGCGGTTGGCGCGAGGTCTACAACAGCCCTCACCATCCCTACACGCAGTCTCTCCTGTCGGCGGCTCCGGTGCCCGACCCTGAGAAGCAGCGCAAGCGGGCCAGGATCATCCTGCATGGCGACGTGCCCAACCCCATCGATCCTCCCAGTGGCTGTCGGTTCCACACCCGCTGCCCCATCGCACAGTTCCCCCGCTGTTCAGAAGAAGAGCCTGCGCTTCGCCTGGTGGCGGGTGGCCATCAGGCGGCCTGCCACTTCGCGAAGGCTTTCCCGGTAAGCGTGCAAGACATGTCGACGAACCCGCAGCCGCCCGACAGCGAGGACGACTAGAAGCGGTATACTTTATGCGCAGCCCGGGTAGCCGCGGGAGCGCACCAAGTGTGGGCCCTCGAGGAAAGTCCGGACACCGTAGAGCGGGGTGCTGGATAACGTCCAGCGGGGGAAACCCTAGGGATAGCGCCACAGAAAAGACACAGCACGCCGGCAGGTCCGGCTGCGAAGGTGAAATGGTGCGGTAAGAGCGCACCGGCGCCGTGGTGACACGGCGGCCAGGCAAGCCCCACCCGGTGCAAGG
>JAFGIH010000460.1 GCA_016929985.1 Thermoleophilia bacterium
GGAGCCATTTGTGCCAGGATTCGAACACTTGACGGTTCGGTAACCTGTACCAGACCTCAATGGTTCGACGATCATGGACGCGGACCTCCTTCACCAGACGGTGGAGGAGGTCCTTCTATTGGGAGTTCGTCGCCCTTGCCGTCATGTGCTCGAACTGGTCAAGAAGTCCCAACAGCGCTCCTCCGTCGACCGAGGCGAGTTTCAGTTGATGCGGCCGACTTCCGAACTCGCCGCTTCCTTGTGCAGTTGGATCTACCCACGCTGTTCTTGGCAATTATAGTTGATATGCTTGGCATACATGTGCTAGACTGTAGGAAGATGACGCACAAGCAACTGAGGAGACTCAACCGTGCACGCTGGCGGGACACTCGAACTCGCGCTGCGTGTCAGACGACGCGAGACCTTGACGGGCGTGTCGCCCCGTAGACGAAGCAGCCCGCCGTGACCTCACCGCCGCCGGCCCATGGCAGCGGTCCTTCTTGGAGTCTGTTCGTGGTCAGGGCGGTCTCAGGAAGGACAGGATATGAGGTGCGCACTGGCACTCGTTTGTCTAGTCGTCGCGTCCACGTGTGCTGACGCGGGCGACAACCCGAACGTCAACATCTTCCTTGAATTCGCGGGAGGAACGAACGAGATCTACCCAGCACCCGGTCACGTGACAGCCACGGTGTATCTGGAGAGCTTCGGTCCCTCTGGTGGGACACTGGGACTGGAGTTCGCGATCAGCGCATCTCCGGGTCTGGTGCTCATGAGCTACAACAGCCTTCTGGATGGCGCCGACATCGGCGACCCCACCAGCGGCTGGTTCGTCACCAGCTCGTCGTGCGCCATGCCGGACGGTCAGGGCCGGTTGGCCGTAGCCGAGGTCACGTACTACTACTCAGGGACGCCAGGTGTGCTTGAGATAGTCTCCAATCCGGGCGGCGCCCGCGGGGTCACAGACTGCAACTTAGACGAGGACCAGTGGTGCGTTCGTCTCTCGCCGTCGGGTCACGGCGGGGTTTGGATGGCTCCTCCTCCTGGAGACTGCCCGCCTGCTGATCCACATCCGCACCGCATGGATGTTCCCTCCGAGTACTCCACGATCCAGGCTGGCATCGACGCGGCTGCGGTTGGTGACACGGTGCTCGTAGCGGCTGGAACCTACTCCACGTCCACGAACGGCGAGACGTTCCCTCTGACGATGAAGAGCGGTGTGTATCTGCTAGGGGAGTCTGGGCCATTCTCAACGATCGTCGATGCTCAGAGTCAAGCACGCGTGATGGACTGCGATGGTGCCTCGTCAGCCACGATCATAGAGGGTCTCGCGTTCTCGAATGGATACGTGGAGGCCTCGAACGGCGCCGGCGTGTCTTGCGTGGGGTCGTCTCCCCAGTTCGTGTCGTGCTGGTTCTCGCACAACGAGATTCACTCTGATGTCGCGACTGCCCACGGAGGGGCCGGCCTGTACGGCAATAGCGCGAGCGAGCTGACTGTAACCGACTGCACGTTCACCGGGAACATCTTCACCGGGACATCCGGGTCGCTTGTCGGCGCAGCGCTCAAGTGCGGTCCAGGGAGCGTTTCCGGGTGCAGCTTCAAACAGAATGACCCGTCACCCGCCGGAGTCGCCACGGTCTACTTCACAGCTTCCGTGGGCGCGGTTGTCTCGGACTGCGCTGTCTTCGACAACACCAAAGGGGGCGTCTACTTCTTGAGCGTTGACGACGCTAGTGTCGAGGACTGCCTCATAGAGGGCAACGGTGCGGGCTACCAAGTATGGGGGTCTCACTCGCCCCTGACGATTTCCGGCAGCACCATCTACGGAGGAGAGGTAACTGCGATCAGTGTGTTCTGGGATCCCGTGGTGATCGAGAACACGATCGTCGCATTCAACGCGGGAGACGCGGTCGGCTGCGCGTCGGGGGCCACTGCCACGGTGACCTGTAGCGATTTCTATGGCAACGGAGGCGACTGGGTCGGTTGTGTGGAGGGGATGAACGGTGTGGATGGAAACCTCTCGGCTGATCCGCTGTTCTGTGACCCGTCACTTGGTCACTTTGGTCTGTGCAGTGACTCCCCCTGTCAGGAGGGGATGAACCCGGAGTGTGGCCTGATCGGTTACTACGGAGTGCAGTGTGCCGACTGTGCACCTGTTGACATCGAAGTGACACCACTGTCTCTGCAGTTCGATCTGTTCACCGGACAGAGGGACTCCGCGTACGTCAGCGTGGCCAACTGGGGGACCGCTCCGCTGGAGTGGTGGATTACTGAGGAACCCCCGGGAGCTGTTCTCGGCAGACGCCAGGCGAGTGGTGGGAGTGACGCGTCGCACGGTGCGGGAGTTCGGGACACCTCCTGTGTCTGGCTGGATGAGAACCCCGGCAGCGGAACGGTCGCAGCCGGGGCGGCGCCAGACACGATCGTAGTGTCGGTTGACGCGTCAGGGCTGTCCACAGGCTCCTACGCGTGCGACATCGCGGTCCACAGCGACGACCCGGACGAGCCCGTGGTGCTCGTTCCAGTGACCATGTCGGTCAGCGAACGACCCGTTCATGCCTTCCTACGGTTCGAGAACGACCAGAACTACGTCGAACCCGAGCCATACACAACCATCACGGCGACCCTCTTCCTGGACGGTCTCGATGCCGGTGAGGGCATAACCGAGGTCGATTTCATGGTGGAACGCTCATTCGGTGGTATCACCGCTAACTGGACCAATCTCCTCGGCGGCCTGACCTTTGGGACTCCGGAGACCGGCTGCGTCGTTGCCGGAGCGTGCGCGCAGCCCGACTCCTCGGGACGTGTGGCTATCGCGGAGATGAGCTACGTCTACGACGGGACACCCGGCGACCTTCAACTCGCAGGTCATCCGGAGTACGGGCGCACGGCGTATGACTGCGCCTCGAACGCCCGCACCTGGTGCGTCGACAGACGTCCATCGGGGCATGCCGGGGTCGGTGTGGCTCCTCCTCCAGGCGACTGCGACATCGATCGTCCCCACCTGTGGCGCGTCCCATCACAGGTGGCGACGATCTCAGCGGCAGTTGACTCAGCTGCTTACGGGGACACGGTTCTCGTTGCAACGGGCACGTACTCGGGGGAGACCGGAGAGACGTTCCCGATCTCTCTCAAGAACGGGCTTGCTCTGGTGGCTGAGTCCTCCCCGGTCGTGGTGCTAAGAGAAGAACCGTACGGCTCGGCGAGAGGCCCAATCCTCACATGCGACGGTGTTGACAGCACAGCGGTCGTCATGGGTATCGACTTCGAATTCGGCGAATATGACCCGTCGTGGCCTCCTAAGTACCCGGTATTCGATTGCGTCGGGTCGTCTCCGCGCGTCAGCTTCTGCTCATTCTCAGGGTGTAGGTCAGCCACCTTCGGTGCGGGAGTGCGATGCCGTTCATCTTCACCTGAGTTCAGCTTCTGCGGCTTCGAGGACAACATAAATCGGGTGGGCTTCGGCGGCGCGGGTTGCCTGGTCGAAGAGGGATCGGTGGGCCGCTTCGTTGACTGCCGGTTTTACGAGAACGTAGGCCTGTGGGGTGGGGCCGCGCGAGTGGATCCTTCCAGCGAGGCCATCTTCAACCGATGCTGCTTCTGGAATAACCACGCTGATGCTGGGGGAGGGGGGGTCTACAACGAGGGTGAGACGACGCTCTCATCGTGCACCCTGGTGTTGAACTCTTCAACACCCGACACTGCGGGCAGTGCCGTCTACTGCTCTCATGGTGCCACGTGTCTTCTGGAGGCGTGTCTGATAGCACACAACTACGGAACACTGCCGGTCGCCTGTGATGACAGCGTGGCAATCGTGATCGTAGGCACGGACATCTATGAGCCTCTCATAGATCCATGGGTTGGAGATCTGGAGTCGGAGTACGGTTCCATGAATGACAACTTCTACGCCGAGCCGTTCTTCGTCAACGCGTATGGGGGAGACCTCTTCCTGTTGGAAAACTCCCCATGTCTGCCGGGCGTCAGCCCGTCCGGAGAACTGGTGGGCTGCTTCGGCGTGGGAACAGCGGGTTCGTACGTGCCGAAGACGCTGTTTGTACCCGACATTTTCCCGACCATCGGTGAAGCGATCGCCGCCGCAACTGCCACCGACACGATCCGCGTATCGGAGGGAACGTACTGCTATGACGAGACGTTCCCTCTGAGACTCCACTCCGGGGCGGTGCTGCTGGGGGCGGGCGCGGTAGAGACAACGATTATGCCTCCCGAGTCAGACCTTCGCGTTCTCGAGGCAGGACCCGCGGATGACTTCGCTCAGCCCATTGTCAGAGCTGTCCAGATCTACCGTGGATCTGCGCCGCTCAGTGGCGGCGGGATGGCCATTTCGCGGAGCGGCTCTGTCTATCAGAGCTACACGCCGGGCTGGCTATTCCAAGACTGCGAATTCTCCCAAAGCTCGGCTGAATACGGGGGAGCCGTGTTCGTGGGGCAGTCTCGGGTCGCGTTCTCGGGCTGCAGGTTCTACTACAACGAGGCATCCTCTTGTGGCGGTGCGGTAGTCACGACGGGCCCCGTCGAGTTCGCCGATTGCATCTTCGCATGGAACTCGGCGGAGAACGATGGAGGCGCCATATGGAGGCAGCTGGGTCCGCTCGCCGTGGACGGCTGCACCTTCCACGGGAACTCCGCCGAGTTCGGCTCTGGAATCACGAACAGCGAGTGGGACACTGGATCCTCTGTGGCAGTAGAGCGCACGATCGTGTCAGGAGGCCTGCGGGGTGAAGGCATCCGCGACGACGCACAGAGCCTGGTTCTCTCGTGCTGCGACCTGTACGGGAACCAGGGCGGCGACTGGGTCGGGAGCATCGCGTCGCAGGCGGACACGGCCGGCAATTTCTCGGCGCCGCCGGACTTCTGCTACACGCCTCCGGTGGCCATGGATGGGTATTTCATGCTGAGTGATGAGTCCCCGTGCCTACCCGGGAATAGTCCTTGCGGCGAGCTTGTTGGCGCCCTCGGTATGGGAGCATGCGACGGTCTGGACATCGCAGTGAGTCCGTCCAGCATCTCGTTCGAACTCGCGCCGGGACAGTCCGATACCGCAGTGCTGCAATTGTGGGACGACTCCTACTATCCGAGCACGCCGTGGAGTTTCCTCACAGCACACGAGGTGGACGGTCGTACAGGGAACCTCGAGTTCCCGTCAGACATGCCGCACGAGGCTGAGGTCGTGCCGGCCGGACGCGAGCATGACGCCATCCCGATTGTCCGGAGCGGCGCTTCCTCGGGTGGTCCCGGGTGGCGAGGCGGTGGCGGACCCGATCCGTTCGGCTACACGTGGACCGACAGCGACGAGCCCGGCGGACCTGAGTACGTCTGGGAGGACATCTCCTCGGTCGGCACGGAGGTCACGCTCTCGGATGAGAGCGACATTCTGGTCCAGCTGCCTTTCTCGTTTCCGTTCTACGGTCTCAACCGAACGACGGTGGGAATCTCGTCGAATGGCTTTCTCACGTTTGCTCCGGAGCACGGTGAACTGACGTGGGACGTCCGGCCAATTCCGGTAGCGGGCTATCCAAATGCCATGATCGCACCTTTCTGGACCGACCTTGATCCGGATCTCGGAGGTTCAATCTACCACTACGGCGACGCTGCAGGCGGTCGGTTCGTGGTGCAATACGACGATGTCCCGTTCTACAACTCGACGGACGGCCACTCCTTCCAGGCGATACTGCACCGTTCGGGGGAGATCGTCTTCCATTACCAGGACGTCAACGCGCCCGAGCCGACGGCCATGTACTACTGCACTGGCATCGAGAACGACGACGGCACCGGTGGGCTCGGAGTCGCGTACTGCGACTCTCTCATCCACGATGAGATGGCGGTGCGCATCACCGGCCCCGGCTACTGGCTGTCCTGGGACCCGGTAGGTGGCTTGATCGACTACTATGGCACCGGAGAGGTCAACATCGTCGCGAATGCCACGGGTCTTGAGGAAGGAGCATACACATCAGCGCTCCTTGTTCTGGGCGACGACCCTTCTCAGCCGCAGGTCCCGGTTCCGATCACGCTCAACGTGACAAGCACTGGCATCGAAGAAGAAGGAGTGCCACGGGACTACGCGCTTCACGCGAACCACCCGAATCCCTTCAATCCCATCACGACCATAAGCTACGATCTCCCGGTCGCTGGCAAGGTCGAACTCTCCGTCTACAACGTGGCCGGTCGCCTGGTGCGCAGCCTCATACGCGACCAGGTGCGGCCGGCTGGCCGGCATGCCGTGACCTGGGACGGATGTGACGACAACCAAGAGGAAGTTGCCTCAGGTGTCTACTTCTACCGGATTGAGGCTGGGGAGTTCAGGGATATGAGACAGATGGTTCTGTTGAAGTGATAGGGAACGATCGGTCTCAAGCCGATTGCCCTGGGCGCCCCGCACTTCGGTGCGGGGCGCCTCAGTCTTCAAGCACGACTGTCAGCGCCGCACCTCATTGGTGTCTCCTGTCCTGGGCGTCTTGGATGTGGCTTCAGAGGCGGGAGTCTTACCCTTCGGGGGCGCATCGTTCATGCGGAACGACAGACCTCTCCGGCAGTGCCGGCGTCGTGCAGCTGACCGTCTTGAAGCTTCCGCTCACGCAAGCGTGACCTCAACCGTCTGATCGCAGTAGCTGGCCCGGCCCGCGCCGTCTCTGCCATCGAGGGCTACGTGCCGGATTCGGAACCAGACCTCCGTCCGGGCCGGACCCCGTCTGCGTCGAATACTGTCACATTCGAGGAGCCATTTGTGCCGGTGTACTAACCGAGGCCTGGTTCGGTAACGCGTACCAGATCTCGATCGTGCTCCGGTCATGAACGAGGACCTTCTTCACCAGACGGTGGAGGAGGTCCTTCTTTTGGGGGTTGGTCCCCTGTGCCATTACGTCCTCAAGGTTGTTCGCAGGGCCTCAAAGCATCTCCCGGTCTACGCTCGGCTTCTCCGCGCTGAGGCGGCGGTTAGTCTCCTACCAGATGCGGGCCATGAACTGCTCGTCGCGGAACATCGCATTGATGTCCTGCAGGATCGCGCCCTCGAGGAGATCGGCCCGCACGTGCCAAATCCGAAACCGGACGTCGGTCCGGGCTCGATCCTGGCGGCGCCGCAAGCGAAGCAGAGGAAAAGCGCGCCACACTGGTGTTGGTTCCAGAGCTTTGCTTGACTAAATGCGATTTAAGTGATAGCATTCTCTTGTGTATGGTGCGTTACGCTGGGAACGTGGCTGGGGGCACCGCGCGTCCGGGTGAGGCGGGAGTGGCATCTTGGGGGAGCGTCTCTCTCGTCGTGGTGCGCCTGCAACCGTCCGCGGCAGGTGCGACGCCATCTGGTAAGGGCAGGACTATCAAGGTGGCGAGGCCGCCAGCGGAGCATGTCTCCGTAGGATTACAGCTGGCGGACTCCTTCAAACCCGGAAACTCACGGTCTTGAGACAACACCGTTCGCTTCTGAACGGAGGAGGACACAGATGAGGATCCTCGTTCTCGCTCTGATTGTCCTTGGGACGCTCGCCTCAGCGGCCTCAGGCGTGCCGCAGACGATGAGCTATCAAGGAATACTGCGGGACTCAGGAGGCAACGTCGTGCCGGACGGCACGTACTCCCTGACGTTCGGGATCTACAACGTCGGAACCGGCGGCACTGCGCTGTGGCAGGAGACGCACAACGTCGCGCTGGCGGACGGGATGATCAACGTGGTCCTCGGGACCACGAACCCGCTGGACCTTCCGTTCGAGGTTCAGTACTGGCTCGGCATCGCCGTCGCAGGCGAGTCGGAGCTCACACCCAGAGTGACGTTGACTGCGGCACCCTACGCCCTGAGAGCCGCCACGGCCGATTCCCTCGCCGGGGGCGTCTCGGGGGACTCGGATTGGGTCATGAGCGGCGACGACATCTATCGGCTTGACGGGAACGTCGGCATCGGCACCTCGGTGCTCTGGAAGAAGCTCCAGATCAGCGACAGCGTCGACGGAGATGTGTCCTACGCGATCAAGCTGGAGAACCCGAGCTCCTCGGCAGGCACGGCCACCGGGATGCTGTTCAAGGTCGGTTCGAGCAACGAGGACAGAGGGAAGGGCGCCATCGTCTACCAGCAATCCAACACATGGAACCGCGGCAAGATCCTCTTCCTGCAGAACTCCGTGGCCAATGCAAGCGAGGTGTCGCTGTCGGACGTCGCGATGACGATCGACAACAACAAGAACGTCGGCATCGGAACGACCACGCCGGGGGCGAAGCTTGAGGTGACGAGCCACATTCGAGTGACGGGCTTCTCCTGGCCGGCGACAGGCAGGGGTCTCGAACTCGCCTACAACGACGATCAGAATAAGGGCTACGTGTTCGCATACGACCGCGATCTGGGCGAGTACGGGAACCTGGCGCTGGGCGGCGGTAACGTGGGTATCGGCACGAACTACCCGTCGGAGCGGCTGCACGTCAACGGCGTGATCTACTCGGCGAGCGGCGGGTTCAAATTCCCTGACGGGACCGTGCAGACGACGGCCAACGGTGGGTCTGGTGGCGGTCTCGTGCTGCCGTATGCCGGAACTGCCGCGACGAACGAGGCGGCCCTCTCGGCGACGAACACGGATGCCTATGGAGAGGGCGTTCAGGGGCTTCACTCGCCCACAGGCAACTATGGGTATCTCGGTACAAGCTATACGGGCGTCCTCGGATACCACGGTCCGAGTGATTGCTACGGGTACGTCGGCGCCGATGGCGCCGGCGTCCAGGGTTTCGGCTATGCGGGCGGGACCGGCGTGTACGGCAGTGCCTACACCGGGTACGGTGTCCACGGCTACGCGAACGGGGAATCCACGTCGGGCGTCTTCGGCGAAGTGAACAAGGTGTCCTCCGCGGCGGTGCTCGGCTCTAACACGGCGGCGAGCACCACAGGAAAGCTCGGGACGGACCTCGCTGGGGCCTACGGCAGCGGGAGCGCC
>JAFGIH010000461.1 GCA_016929985.1 Thermoleophilia bacterium
CAACCAGGTGAACAACTCCATCGGCTTCCCGGGCATCCTCAAGGGCGCCCTCCTGGTGCGGGCCCGCAAGATCACCGACGAGATGGCCATCTCGGCTGCCCACGCGGTCGCGAAGTTCGCCGAAGAGAAGAAGGGCATCAACCCCGACTACATCATGCCCACCATGCAGGAGACCGAGGTCTTCGCCGTGGAGGCCGCCGACGTGGCCACGCAGGCCATCAAGGACGGAGTGGCCCGGGTGGAGTTGACGTGGGATGAGGTCTACAATACGACCCTGGCCGACGTCAAAGAGGCGCGGGCGATCATCGATCTGCTTCAGACGAACGAGTTCATCAAGGCTCCCGATCTGAAGATGCTCGAGGACGCGCGCGACAAGGCGGTGGCGGCCGTTAGCTGACAGCCGAGCGCTGCGCCATGCCGGGCGGCGGGGGGAGGTAGAGATAGTGGGCAGCTGGTTCTGGGATGATTGGGGCTGGAGCGGCGGCATAAGTGGGTTGGCGGTCCTCAGCGTGATCGTGGGGCTGGCGATTTATGTCGTGCCCCTGTTCTTCTTCCTGCTGAATCTGCGCAACCTTCTCGAGAAGGTAGACGTCCGCAACCGCGCCATGGCCCCCGAAAACGTGTGGCTGAACTTCATCCCCATCTTCAACCTAGGCTGGTTCATCTACACAGTCGTCAAGGTTAGAGACTCCGTGCGTGCCGAGTACCAGAGCCGCGGTTGGCCGGGGGAGGGTGACTTCGGTTACAACGTGGGATTGGCCGCTGGGGTCCTCTTGATCTGCTCGGTGGTGCTCGGTTGGGTGCCGGTGATCGGGTTCGGCCTGAGTATCGCGTTTCTGGTGTGTTGGGTCATCTATTGGCTGAAGACCAACGACCTGCGCAACCGGCTGGGCGTGGGCGGAGTGTGGCCGGCCGGTGGGGGGCCCGCTCCGTATTCCCGGCCGGGAGCGCCCCAGGGCGGGGCGCCCTACGGGTCGGCGCCGTACAGCACGGGGCCGCCTGTTCGCTGGAGTCCGCCGCCCGCCGCGACACCGGCCGCGCCGCCGGCGAGTCCGGTACCGCCTGCGGCGCCCGCGGGGTCCGGGGCGTCGCCGCCTGCCTCCCCGTCACCGGCTTCGACCACCCAGTCCAAGCGCTGCGGCGCCTGCGGCGCCACCATTCTTCCGGGGGACAGGTTCTGCCAGTCGTGCGGGTTGCCGCTGCCTCAGTCAGCGCAGACCCCAGCTGCTGCGGCCGAGATGCCGCCCGAGAGCGCCTCATCCACGGAAGACGAGTCCTAGAGACCGAGCGTGACGCGGTCGCGGCCTTCGGTCTTGCTCTGGTAGAGCAGGGCGTCGGCGCGCGCCACCAGGGATTCGCGCGTGTCGCTGGGCTGCACGAGGGTGGCTCCCAGCGAGATGGTCACCCGCAGCATGTCGTCGCCTACCTCTAGGTAAGAGTTGGCCACCAGCATGCGGAGCTTCTCGGCCGTGGCCCTAAGGCTCTTCTCGCCGACCTCCGTGAGTAGGGCCAGGAACTCCTCACCGCCCCAGCGGGCCAGGCAGTCCGTGGTGCGGAGGTTGTGCTTGAGGGTCTGCGCCACCATCCGCAGCACCCTGTCTCCGACCTCGTGACCGTACGTGTCGTTGATGCGCTTGAAGTGGTCGATGTCGACAAACAGCACGCCGGTCCGTGCCCTGACGCGGCGCTTCTCAGCCACACAAGCGTCGAGTCTCGCCTCCATGCTGCGGCGGTTGCCGACCTCCGTAAGGTGATCGGTCTCGGTCTGGACGCTGAGCTCCTCCACCCGCCGCAGGGCGTCGATGAGGGCGGAGTTGTCGGTGAACGTCTCGATGACACTCTCGACCTCGCCGGTCGTGGAGCGCACCGGATGAGTTCTCACCAGCACCGGCACCCGGTGTCCCTCGCGGTGATGCACGTACACCCGGACCTCGCGCGCCTGTCCGTCGGCCAAGGTCGCGGAGACGGGGCAGCCGTGCCTGCAAAGTTCGGTGCCCTGGTCGTCGACATGCATGAGGATGCCGTCGGAGCACGACGTCCCCGTCACCTGCTGCGCGGAGTAACCGGTGATGCGTTCTGCGCCGGCGTTCCAGTAGGTGATGCGCCTCTGGCGGTCACAGACATAGACGCCGTCGGTGATACTGTCGAGTATGGTCTGGTAGAGCCCGCTGTCGCCCTTCAACACGCCTCCCGAAGGCCTGCGCCCGGGGGGGTCTCGCGCCGGCCGGGGCTAGTCGTGGCCGTTGAGGAAGTGCCGCTCGGTGCGGTCCAGCGCGATGTCGCAGGTGATCTCGTAGTTGATGGTCCCCAGTCTGCGGGCGACCTCCTCCACCGTGATCCGGTCGTCACCATCCGGTCCGATGAGGGTCACGCGGTCGCCGACATGCACCGCTCCATCGGTACCCACGTCGACCCCGAACGAATCCATGGAGATGCGACCCGCCACCGGATACCGGCGGCCGTTGATGAGCACCTGGCCGCGATTGCTGAGAGCGCGGAACACGCCGTCGCCGTAGCCGATAGGCACCAGGGCCACGTCGGTAGGATGTTGCGGCCGGAACGTATGGCCATATCCGACGCCCTCGCCGGTAGCGACCCGCTTGACCAGCGCGACCTGTGATACCCAAGCGAGTGCCGGGCGCAAGCCTTCCGCCAGAGCGTTCTCCTGCCAGGGGGAGAGCCCGTAGACCGCGCATCCGCAGCGCACCATGTCGAGGTGAGAATGGGCGGCGTAGACAGTGGCGGCGCTGTTGGCCGCGTGAGCCACCGCATTGGGCCATTCCCGGCGGACGTGCTCCACGGCTGGCAGGAACCTGCCGAGTTGAAAGTCGACCGTGGCCGGATCCTCAGTGACACAGGCGAAATGGGTCATCACCCCCACGAGGTCGATCTCGGGGATGCCTCTGATCGACTCCAAGAACGACTCCACTTGGGCGGGGAAGAGCCCCTGGCGGTTCATGCCGCTGTCGATCTTGAGGTGCACCCGCGCCGGCAGGCCGGAGCCCCGCAGGCTTGGGAGCACGGAGGCCATGTGGTCGCTTACCACGGCGAAGTCGACGCACTGCCGGGCCATCTCCTCGTATTGGTCGAAGCTGTATAGCGGGCCCATGACGAGGATGCTGCTGCGGAACCCGGCGTCGCGCAACGCCACCGCCTCCTCGGCGGTGGCTACCGCGACCCCGTGGGCGCCCGCCGCCACCACGGCGCGGGCGACAGGAAGGGTGCCGTGACCATATCCGTCGGCCTTCACGGCCACCAGCA
>JAFGIH010000462.1 GCA_016929985.1 Thermoleophilia bacterium
CACCGACGGACACGGCCGCACGGTCGACTTCAAGAACACCGTGGTCATCATGACCTCCAACATCGGCAGCGAGTTCATCCTCGACCCTGAGATCACCGAGATCGAGATGGACACCCGCGTCACCGAGCTCATGCAGGCCACGTTCAAGCCCGAGTTCCTCAACCGGGTGGACGAGGTCATCATCTTCCACCGTCTGAGCCTGGAGCACATCAAGGGCATCGTCGACATCCAGCTGAAGCTGCTGCGCACGCGGCTCGCCGAGCGCGACATCACCCTGGAGGTCACCGACGCCGCCAAGGCCTACCTGGCCCAGCAGGGGTACGACCCGGCCTACGGCGCCCGTCCGCTCAAGCGGCTCATCCAGAAGGAGATCCAGGACCAGGTGGCGCTGGCGCTCCTGAAGGGCGACTTCCGCGATGGCGATACCGTGCGGGTGGACGAGCAGAACCTCGAATTGGTGTTCACGAAGACCGCCTCGGCCGGCGCGTAGTCGCGCGTAGTCACTGCCGCCGGCACCGAGCCCGGCTGCTCACGAGGCGCTGCTCTGACGGCCCACGCCGGGACGCGGTCGAACGGCCGACTCACATCATCGTGACCTACTTCCCAGCGCAGCTCTGGATTGTGCGCACAATGTGCGCACAATCCAGAGTTTCCGGAAGACATGACCGCACATGCGTCCATCGGGGACCTCGGCCGCCGCAAGAGCCGGCTCCAGGTTCGGCGGCGCCGGCCGTCCGTCGCGTGTCCGGCGTCCGCTCCCGTATACTCTCTTCATGAGCATCTCCGGGCGCCAACTCCAGCGCAACCAGCTTATCGACCTGACGGTCACCGGCCTCGCCTTTGGCGGCAAGGGCATCGCCAGGCTGGGTGATCAGCCGGGCGACTTCGTGGTGTTCGTCACCGGCGCGGTGCCGGGCGACGTGGTACGCGCCCGGGTGATCAAGAACAAGAAACGCTACGCCGAGGCACAAGCCGAGCAGCTGCTGACCCCGTCCCCCGACCGGCTCGCCGCTCGTTGCCCGTCGTTCGGGACCTGTGGCGGCTGTGCCTGGCAGACCCTCGACTACGGCGTGCAACTCGAATACAAGACCGGCCAGGTGAGGGAATCGCTCGAGCACCTCGGGGGATTGCGCGACTTCGAGCTCCGGCCCATCGTAGGCATGGCCGATCCGTGGCGCTACCGCAACCGCGCCGACTTCTCCATCGGGATGTCAGAGAACGGAGCCGTGATCGGGTTCCGGCCCCCGGGACGCTGGGACACTGTGCTGTCCTTCTCCGAATGCCATCTGCTGAATCGGTCTATCGAGAGCGTCCGCGGCACTGTGGAAGCGTGGCTGCGAGAGAACGGCCTCCCGGGGTGGGATCCACGGACCGGCACCGGGTATGCCCGGCACCTGCTGGTGCGGTCGGCCCAAGGAGGCAAGGAGGTGGTGCTGAGCCTCGTCACCGCGCCTGGCGGTCCCAGCGGCGTCGGCCCCCAAGCCGGTGGCCCCGGCGACCTGCCTGACGCCGCCGGCTTCGTCCAGCGTGTCCGTGCGGCGCACCCTGAGGTAGTGGGCATCGCCCACGCCGTCAACGGCGGCAAGGCCGAGATCAGCTCGGGGCTGGATTTCGCGGCACTGTGGGGCAGGCCTTATCTGCTGGAAAGAGTCGCGGGCGTCCTTGTGAACGTGTCCATCGACGCCTTCTTCCAGACCAACACGCTCATGGCTCACGCACTGTACGGGCTGGTGGCCCGCGAGGCGGGGTTGGCGGACGGCCCGGCAGGGTCCACCGCGCCCGTCATCTGGGACCTCTACTCGGGGGTCGGGTCTATCGGTCTCTCGCTGGCCGGACGGGCAGAGGCGGTGCTGGGCATCGAGACCGTGCCGGCCGCAGTGCGTGATGCGCGTCACAACGCCCGTCTCAACGCCATCACCAACACCCAGTTCGTGGAGGGTGACGTAGCCAAGGTGCTCCGCGAGGTGGCCGACGGCGAACGTAAGTTGCCCGAGGGCCTGGAGCGGCCGGACGTGATCGTGGTAGACCCGCCGCGGGCCGGACTCGCTAAGAAGGCCGTCTCTCGCGTCGGGGAGGTCGGGGCTCCCCGCATCGTCTACGTGTCGTGCAACCCGGCGACTCTGGCGCCCAACGCGGCCGACTTTGGCGTCTTCGGCTATCGCCTGCAGAGGGTCACCCCGGTCGACATGTTCCCCCACACGCCACATGTCGAGGCGGTGGCGCTTCTTTCGCGAGAATCGGACTGACGTGCTCTCGGCCAGACAACTTCAACTGATAGGCGCGGTATGCGTGCGCGTCACCTTTCCCCGACTGCGCAGACTCTACTTCTTGCGCTACGCGCTGCGGCTTTGCGTGTTCGCGTTCGTGCTCGTGATGTACCTCGTGCGTCCGCGGAGCTTCGACGTACTGAGCGGCTGGGGCTTCTTGTACAGCTTCTCCTGGCTCCATGTGCTGTGGGTCATCTGGGCCATGGACACGGTCCGGAAGCTCATCCCGCAGAAAGGGCTCATGCCGCTTGGGTCACTGAAGCACTTCAAGAGCTTCTACAAGCCCTCCAAGGTTCGAAAAGGCGGGGAACAACTCGGGCGCTTTTTGAGGAAGAGCGGGCTCGATTCCCTGAAAGTGCTCATCGTGTGGATGTTCATGCTGGCCGTGGTCGCGGTCCTCTGGCACGTGGGGTTCTTGGAGGCGAAGGAGTTGCTCCTCTGCGCCGTGGCGCTGTACGTACTCGATCTGACGTGCGTCTTGTTCTGGTGCCCGTTTAGAGAACTGATCCTGAAGAACCGCTGTTGCCAGACCTGCCGGATATTCAACTGGGATCACTTGATGATCTTCTCGCCGCTGCTGTTCGTCCCCGGCTTCTTCTCCATAAGCCTGATCTGCATGGCCTTCATCGTGTTCTCGGTCTGGGAGCTGTCTTTCGTTCTTCACCCCGAGCGGTTTTCAGAAGAGACGAACGCGGCCCTGCGGTGCGACAACTGCACCGACCTACTGTGCGGCCGCGAGTACTGCGAGAGGTAACGAGCGCCGCTAGTAGGGCGGCTCGTCGCGGAACCAGTCGCCCAAGTTGCGGAACGCCTTCCAGAACTCAGCCTTCGCCGCTTCGTCGTCGAGGGCTTCGTCGATGTCGGGCGTTACCAACGCTCTGCAGAAGGCCGTGAATTCTTGCAGGGCCCCAGGGTCCCAGGCGAGCTCCTTCATCCCTTCGATACGCTCCCGGTTGACCACGTCCAGCGTCTCCTGGCCCATGATCACCACAAGGCGAGGCTGGGTGATCTGGAACTCCTCGAGCCAGTAGGCCGGGCAGTTCTTGTGCCCGTCGTCGACCTCCACGTCGTGGCACTTCACAAGGTTGGTCCCGTAGATGACAAGCGGGTTGACGCCCAACCGCTCCATGCTCTTGAGCACGGCCGTCCCCGAGCGTCCATAGAACGCTACCCCCTCGGTCACCTCAAGGTAACGGGGTGCATGCTTGAGCAGGAAGATGTCGGCCAGGGGATGACCAGACCCGACGGTGGGAAGAAACTCCCCCCGTTTGCACTTGCGGCAATGGGCCACGCGATGGTTGAGATCGTTGCTTTCGGCGATCGCCCGCTCTTCAAGCTTTCGGTAGATCTCGTTGGCCTCGGTGAGAGGTGAAGAGTCTTTCACGATATCGCTTGGACCGGCTTCCGTGTCGTTTTCATGGCCGCTTCCCCGCAGAGGGTAGAGACTATATTGGCGGGCCGCTGGTGAATTCCTCCGGTCGCCGGCGCCGTGCCTCTGGGAGCGCTCCGACTGCACCTCAGTCCTCGGGGAGCACTCGGTCGAGGGTGGTCTGGAGTAGCTTCAGCGACTGCAGATAGAGCAGGTTCTTGCGCCTGGCGATGATGTCGGCCTCCCACAGGGCCGCCATGAAGCTCTGCGGATCGTTGAAACGGGGCATGCGGATCATGGCGGTGCCGAGCCCCTGCAGCACGTGTGAGTCACTGCCGGCGCCTGCCACGATGTTGTACTTGGCGGCGAAGCGTTCGGCGCTCAGGTTGAACGACGACAGCGCCACCTTGCCGTTGTAGATCTCGATGACGTCGATGCGGTGCAGGTTGTCCACCATGGCCCGGTACGAGGGTGTGGTGCGGAGCCCATCGAAGGGATGCGGCACGTACACGAGGCCGCCCTGCTCCTTGATGAGCGAGAGCGTCTCATCGAAGCTCAGCTTCGGCGGGACCCACTCTTTCAGGAAAAGCCCGATGACCTCGCCCTCAGCCGTCTTGACCTCTTCGGCGATGATGACGAACGGGTCGCCCTGAGCCAATTCGCGGGCGCGGAAGGCCCCTTCGATCTGGTCATGGTCTGCGATGGCGAGCGCCCCCAAGCCGATCTCGCGAGCAGTCTCGATGATCGACTCCACGGTGCTCGCGCAGTCCTTCGAGTAGTTCGAGTGGATGTGGAGGTCGGCGTTGATCCAGTCGGGCCGGGATGGGCCTTCGGCTGCCTGCCGTAGACGCCTACGGGGAGGCTCCTCACCGATGCCGCGCACGTGCATGGAGTAGCTCGCCGCCGGAGTCTTTGCGGCGACGCCGGGGCGCCCACTGGTCGCGGCCAGGGTCGTTTGGTAGATGTCCTCCAAGCCGGCCGCCACGACCTTGAGGGAGTGAGGAGAAGCGTCCGCGGCGCCCGGCGTGCCCGCGCCAGTGCCGGGGGCCTCGCCTTCGGCACGGAGAATGTCGGTCACAGCCTCCGCCAGTGAGCGGGACTCTGTTGGTGTGAAGACGGCCGCCCTACCCCGCGAAGCCGGCCCGGCGCCGTCCGCGGCGCGCTCGGCGTCGCCCGGCGCCGAGCCCGTCGACCAATCGACGTAGTCGCGCACAGGCGGCAGATCCGGACCCAGCACCGGGCAGCCACACACGGAGGCTTCGGCCGCGGTCACGCACAGCCACTCACCCCCCAGGAAGGGGAGGATCGTCACGGTCGCCGCCTCGTAGAGCGGCGCCAGTTCTGCGGGCGAGTCGAAGTCGCTCAGGGTGATCTGCGACCTCAGCTTGCGAGGGACGCCCCGCGGCGCCCACTTCGCTGCCGAGGCGCGGTCGAAGGCGACGGCCACACGGTCGAGTTCCGTGGGGAACGAGGCCTGCAGCGATCTGATGAGGGCCCGGTA
>JAFGIH010000463.1 GCA_016929985.1 Thermoleophilia bacterium
CAGCTTGCTCGTCGTCTAGGAGTTGCGCTAAGACCTGTGGTGCGGGCTAAGCAAGAGAAGCGACCGGGTGCCGCCTGACCGTCACTGGCGGTGCAGCCGGCTTTCGGGCCACCTGGGCCGTGTGCAGGATTGCTTCTCGGATGGGACATGGGTGGGTGTCTAGAGCCCTCATATGAGAAGTCCTGGCGCGCGCAGCTCACCCGCAGCCGTTCCGCGCTGGCCTTGCGCCGCTGCGAATAGCCTCCCCTTTGTGTATCCACGAGCGGTTTCTGTTCCTCTTGGAAAGGGGGTGGCGTACGCAAGGCAAATGGAGGATCGCTGGCCTGCTCGCGCTGGCGGCGGTGGGTGGCCTCGTCTCATGTGAACGTGACGCGCTCACTCCGTCTTCGGCAGCCGATCACGAGGCTACGATCGAGGTAGTCACCCTGCATGCGGCGACGGGGGAAGCGTTCGGCGTCACAAGCACCGTGCGGTTCAACGAAGATGCCTCCGCCGGGCGCGTAGCGGATGACGTGACTGTCCGGGCGCTCAGCAATGCGGAGCGACAACGGCTGGCATCCACGGTCGCGAGACTTGGGCCCAGGGACCCGCGAGCAGAGCCGCGGATCCAACTGGCACCTGACACGCAGAAGAAGGGGGCGGGCGTCTCGCAGCACACGATTGTGGCCAATGACAAGCACGGCAACAAGCTCAAACTGGTCACGATCAAGTTCACGGACCCACGTAGCGGCAGGTCTGGCCTTCTCGGTCCCTCTCTGCTCTTCCGCAACGGACGCCTGGCCGCCACTTTGAGCCCGATCATTGGGGCGGCGAGAGAGGAACGCGGATTGCGGATCGTTTCATATGAAGACGACGGTCGCGTCCGCTCAGTGAGTGAGTTGCGGGCATCCGGCTTCACCAACTCAACCCTCGGTCGCATCGGCTCGGCGCTTTGGCTTCTTGGCCCTCAGCCCCTTCACGCTCAGGTGCACGGGGAGGAATGCGTCAGCAACGAGATGGACATGATCTTCGCCGGCTCGGCCTACCTCGCGGCCGAACTTGCGGCAGTCATAGCGTGCCCAGCCACCGGCGGGCTCGGATGTCCACTCGCCCTTGGGGCACTCGCGGGGGCGGCGGCCTGGTTGACATGGACCACGACGCAGTACATGGACTGCCTCGAGGAGAACCAGTTGCCCTCCGGAGGTGGTTACGAACCTGGGATCATGGGGGGGGGGAGCTTCGGCGCTTGCGAAGTCTACTACGTCGAGATCTCCTATGACGGTGGTGCGACCTGGGAGCTCCTGGACGTGATCTACGTCTGTGAAGCGTAGGCCACCGGGGGGCGGGCGGGTACACCGAGATTGTGCTGCCCGGACCGTTGGGGCGGCTGCGCTGAGCGCGGCGCAGCGCCGCCGGCTCCGTGCGGCTCTCTGCTCAGAGGACCGAAGGGTTCGAGACGCGTTTGAAGCGTGGTTGGTGAAGGTCCTCGCCCGCCCCCCGGTTCGCGCCGACGACTGTGTGTTCATGGCGGTGGCAGCTGACGGGCCGGATCCGCTGGGCACGTTCAACATCCTCTTCCCGTGACGCCGGCTCGGTACGAGGCGCTCCGGCGCTCGCTCGGCGACCGGAAGACCGTGGCGAAGCTCATGGGCTGCGCGCCGGTGACCATCCAGTACCGCGAGGAAGGCCGGTGCAGGATCACGGAGGAGGCCGCGGCCCGGCTGGTGGAGGCGGTGTACGCCCTGGCCCTCGAGGAGGACGAGCGGCGAGCTCGGCGGCGGGCGCGGCGCCTGGGCTCCCGGGAGAATCGGGCGCTGACGCCGCTCCAGTTCCGGACGGCGCTGCAGGTGCTCGACTGGGAGCCGCGGCGCGCGGCGTGGGAGCTCCTGGCGGACGAGCGGGACGCGCCCCTGATCTCGGCGTGGGCGACCGGGCGGACCCGGGTGCCCGAGTGGGTGGCCCGGGACCTGCGCACGGCCCTGGGTCTCGGGCCAGGCGACCCGTAGCCGTCGGGGTACACCCGACGGCACGAGCCGGTGCTGCCGGAGTGGTGAGGTGCCTCCTGTGTCGGGCCTTCGGTGGGAGCAGGGGTGGTGCCTGCATGGAGGCCCGATGCTGAGGTGTCGGGCCGCTCGCCTTGCGGTTCCCGGCCCGGGGCGAACATCATGCGGTCGCAGTAGAACCCGAAGTTAGAACGCATCTTCAGGGGTCCTCTGGGCCGAGGGCTCGTTGCCCTGAGTGCATCCGCTGCCATCTTGGTTGATGGACTGGATGAATCAAAGGCGCTTTGAGGAGTTCCTGCCTGCGTTCGAGGCGCACCGGGCGGAGCCGGGACTCTCTCTCGCGGGGCTTCTTCGACGTCGGAAGGCCGAGCTGGCGTCGGAAGTCCTATCCCGGCGCCGCATCTACCTGGACACCAAGTTCTGGATCTTCCTTCGCGACGCTCATCTAGGGCGGCCGCAGAGCCCTGTGCATCGCGACCTCCTGGGTGCGCTGCGCCAGGAAGTGGGTGCAGGCAGATGCATCTGCCCACTCAACGAGAGTTCTATCTTCGAGCTGCACCGCCAGCGGGATCCCGACCTGCGTTCGGCGACAGTTGTGGTCATGGATGAACTCAGCCAAGGCGTCGTCATCCAGAACACGTTCGACCGAATTCGGACCGAAGTGTGGGACTTTCTTGTCAGCACCATCCTGAATCAGGCCGTACCCCCGGCACCCATGGCTGAAGTATGGCTCAAGGTGGGCCACTTCGTAGGCAGCCCTGAGGCGACCACAGGGATACTGGCGCCCGCCGAGGAACTGATCCTTCAGAAGGTCTTCTTGGACGTCACATGGTCGATGTCTCTTAGCGAGATGTTGGAGGGCATTGTTGACTTCCCGGATTGGAGGCATTCCGACGCGGAACTCGCGGCGGAGTTGACCGCTACGTCCAGCGAGCACGAGTCGGAGATGAGAAGCTTCGTGTCCGTCTATGAGGCCGAACTGGCTGGATTCTGGGATGCGAATGAACATATTGTCCGCGGTGTGCTGGCCGGCCTTGCTGACGCTCTGTTCCACGGAAAAGCACCAACGGCTGCTGAGCTAGACGACGGGATTCGCCTCTTCAAGAACGCCTTGCGAAACGTCGTCAGGTTTGACAAGGCCAAAGCCTCCTTACCGACCTCGCAAGTGATGTCCGGACTCCACGCGATCGTGCGGTGGAACAAGACGCGTGGCTTTGCACCCTCCGACTTCTATGACTTCCACCACGCGGCCGCGGCGGTCCCTTACTGCGACGTGTTCTTCACCGAACGGTTTCTCGCCACGATGCTGACTCGTCCCCCATTGTCGTTCGACGAGAGGTTCGACACCGTGGTTGTACATCGCGATGTAGATGCGCTCTCGGCTGTGCGAAGACCCGATGCGTTCTAACCAGGCGTTGCTACTGCAGGGTAGGCGACGGGCTCCGAAGCACTCGCCTGGCGGCTCGCGCTCCGGATTGGCAACTTGCGCCTGCAGTAGAACGCCAAGTCGTTAGAGAGCGCTACAAAGTCGGACGGCTCAATGCGCCACCACCTTGGCCCCGGTGCCCTCGCCCTGCTCGTTCTGGCCACCGCAGCCTGCGGGGGCGCCGAGCCTTCTGCAGTTGCTGTCACCGATAGCGCTGGGGTGCGCATCACACTCAGCGCCGAGACCAGCGCCACGTTTGCTGTGGTGGACACCGTCCCGGTCCTGAGCCTCGGCGGCGCTGACGTGGCTGGTCCGACGCAGTTCGGGAACGTCAATGGTGTGCGCGTTGATCAACGCGGAAACCTGTGGGTGGCAGATGGCCAATCTGCCGAAGTGCGCCTCTTCCACTCGGACGGGTCGTTCTGGAAGAGCGTGGGGGGCCGAGGCGAAGGGCCCGGTGAATTCGCGAGTCTCCGTCTGCTCGGCAGCTTCCGGGGCGACAGCGTCGCGGTGTGGGACGACTCGCAGGGACGCCTTACGGTCCTGGATCCGGAGGGGAACCTGGCGCGGGTTCTCACGGCCAAGTTCGAGGATGATGCTCCGCCCAATGCTTTCCGAGTCTTCCACGACGGCACTGTGCTCGCCCGCCTTCGGAAGGTACTCCAGGCGGGTGCGCTGGAGCCGGGTGCGATCATCCCGGACACGGCGATCTTCGCGCGTGTGGATTATGCCAGCATGCGCTCTGAGCCCGAAGGTGCTGCGCCGGCGCCGAGGTGGCTGTGGACAGGGCACAGTTCCATTCCCATCCCCTTCACCCTCAATCCGGGTTTTGACTTGTCCGGGGAGGAGGTCCACGTCACGAGTGGCCCCTCGTTCCGGATTCGAGTACTCCGAGGTGGCCGTCTGGTTGAGAGTTACGGTCTCGACCGGAGTCCGGCTCCGGTGACCGCTGCGGACAAGCAGGACTACACCGACATGGTGGTGGGGACCTCGGGCGAGTCTCCGAGACGAGACGAGTACCTGTCGGTGCTGCGCCACCCGCAGTTGCCCACCCTACTCCCCGCCTACCGAAGCATCGTTGTGGCAGACAACGGAGACGTATGGGCCGAGCGCTATGCGTACGGCACCTTCGACGTCTACGGCCCAGACCGTGTGTTCCGGGGCCGGGTGAACGTTCCCGTGATGCTAACTCAGGTGGTAGGGTCCAAGTTGGTGGGCGTTTGGCGGAATGATCTGGACGTGGAGCATGTGCGCATTTATCGGTTCCAGGCGCTGCCGTGATCGCACGAATGACGACTGCGCTTCATCCTCAAGCATGGCGAAGCGCTCTCCAATCAGGGCGTGGTGCTGCCCGTTCCATTCATGCGCACTGCGCGCATGGTGCTCCATCCGATTAGCGCAGAGGTACGCAGGGCAATAGTGTCGAAAGCAGCAGCCGTGCCAATCCGTTCGAACGCGAGCCGCAGAATGGGGGTTGGAGCTACGACGACCGAGCCATGCCGGCATACTAATGTCGTCTGCTTGAATCCGTATGAATTGATCAGGAAGTACCGCTGCGCGGCATGCGGTGAAGTCATGATGTGCAGCTGCGACAGGGAGTTCGGCGAGACGCATCTCCCGCATCAGTTGGCGATGGCAGCAGAACTTCAGTCCGGGCGCCGCGTTCCGGTTACCCTCGGGTTCCAGGACGCAATCTGCCGCGAGTGTCGAGGTTTAGCTCCCGAGGCGCACCCCAAGGCTGCAACCTACGGCCGGGGATCGAAGATCGTTCGGTACTACTGGCGCGAGATCTTCTTTGAGACGACTCGGCGGTTCGCCCCTCTCGCTACGGCACACGGGCTCGACACCACGACTGCTCGCAGCAGGTACGCCGACGAGTATGGACTCATCGAACGGCAGGTGATTGAAGAACTCAAGGTGCTGCACCAAACCGCGCCCAAGTACCAGTATCAAGAACGCTCAGCAGATGCCGTGTTGTCCGCGGCTGGTGTTGACGTCGTAGACCTGCGTGCCAGCTATACGACGGGCGACGCCGGTCAAAGGCTCCTGGTCACTCCATTCGGGTCGTTCTCCAGACCGGAAGAGCTCGTCGCCAGGCATTTTCAGGACCATGGACTCGAATGCATGGAGTGCGAGAGTCGACCCTTTCACGCGCTCTTCGCGGTGTACATGTGGCTGCTTATCCAGGACCACCGAGACGACCAGCAGCAGCTTGTCCAATTCGGTAGCCGCACCGCGTTCGATACAGGGGTCCCCAGCCCACCGGTGACGACCTTCCTGCCGACCGACTTCGGCAAGCCCGGCTATGCCAATAGGCGCGCGGCAGCAATCGAGAAACTGTCCCAGGCGTAGTTGAAGGTCCCCGATAGGGGAAAAGAAATCGTGGTGGCTCCGGGGGTCCCGGGCCGATAGGCTCGGG
>JAFGIH010000464.1 GCA_016929985.1 Thermoleophilia bacterium
CTCGCTCATGGAGCTGGCGTAGATCTGGCGGATGGCTGCGAGGAGGTCCTCCAGGCGCTGCTCGCGCGGTCCCTGATTGGCGCAGAATATGCTCTCGTACTTGTCGGCGAAGGAGTTGCCGTAGCTGTCTTCCAAGAGGGAGCTGGAGCGCACGATGAAGGGCGACTGGCCGAAATAGTCGATCATCTCCTCGAGACGTCGCAGGATGTGAGGCGGAAACTGGCCGGTCAGCAGACGGCGCCGCGCCTGTTCGGCTCCTTCGAGGAAGTGCTGAGGGTCGCGTTGGTTCTGTCGTACCCACCAGACTCCGCTCCGTACGAGGAAGTCATAGAAGACATCCGAGCCGATGTAAAAGGAGTCGTGCTCCTCGAGGAGGTTGGAGAACCGTCCCCCGCTCTTGCGGAGGACGGCGCGGGCTATCAGCATGCCTATGGTCTTGCCACCCACGAGCCCGGTGCCGATCATGCGCTTGCGCACGTCGAGGATGTCTTGGAGGCTGAGGTAGCGCGAGATGAGACTCTGCATGTCGGCATCGCGGGAGATGATCATCTTGACCAGCGTGTCGTACATATCTCTGCCGCGGCCGGGCAGATCGGGCCGGTACTCGCCCGACTGGAGCATCTCGCGGGCCCGCAGGAACTGGGTCTCCCAGAACCCGACGCTGCAGTCGTACGCCAGCCCCGACCACTGGGCCGAGGTCATGATCTCCGAGATCACCACGCTGGAGGTGATGGTGTGGAACTCATCGCCTCGCCATACATGCAGCATGTTCATGGTAGGGGAGTAACGATGCTGCACCTTGACCGGCCTGACGTAGGTCTCGTCCTTGTGTTGGTAGACATCCAAGAACAACTGCGTGGTCTCTTGGATGGGCTCGAGCGCATAGGTGGTGTGGTAGTTGCGGTAGAGGGCGAAGTAGGCCACCGTGTCGAGGTCGTACAGATAGGGGCAGGTGAGCATGAAGAAGTTGGCCAGCATCTGATCGGAGTACCAGTCGCCGGCCAGCTTGGACAGGCAGTCGAAGACATAGAAGGCTCCGGTGCCGGCCTGCTGGATGACTGCATGGATGTCGGCTATGAACTTCTCGAAGCCCTGCTCGGAGGTAAGCTCATGGACCTCGGCTCCATCCTCCGCCGTGACAAGCGGCTCGTGGCGGGCGAAGCGGAAGTAGACCAGCTTCTTGCCATTGGCTATGGCGGCCTGGCAGTAGGGAGTGACGATGGCTTGGTAGTCTTCGACGGTGTCGACCTGCCAGACCACGTTGTCTCCCGGCAGCAGGCCTTTGAGGACCTGGTCAAGACCGGGCAGTCCGGTGGTCATCGTCTGATCGGACGACATGGCTCACCTCCTCGCATTCAGGTACTGGAGCACTTGGCGGGCGGCGTGCATGCCGTCCGCGATAGCGTGCACGACGAGCGACGCCCCTCTGCGCATGTCTCCCGCCACAAAAACACCCTCCACGTTGGTCATGCGGTCTGCGCCACACCCGATGAATCCGCGCTCGTCCTTGGCGATGCCCAGATTCTCGACGAGCTGGGTCGGACTGGGCCCGACGAAGCCCATCGCGATGAGCACCAGATCGGCGTCCAGCGAGAAGGCCGACCCCGGTATCAGGGTGGGGCAGGGACGCCCGCGGTCTTTGTCGAAGTTCCACTCCACCTGCGCGCAGTGGACCCTGCGCACGAGCCCGTCTTCACCGGTGAAGGCCGTCGTATCCGCCGACCAGTAGCGGGTTCCGCCCTCTTTGTGGCTCGATGAGTCTCGTCGCACCAGCGGCCACTCAGGCCACGGGGTGGACTCGGAGCGTGTCTCCGGCGGCTCAGGGAGTATCTCGAGCTGCACCACGTGGCGGGCACCCTGGCGCCACGAAGTGCCGATGCAATCGGAGCCCGTGTCGCCCCCGCCGATGACCACCACACTCTTGCCCGCGGCGGTGATGCGCCGGTCTGCCGGTAGCGGATCGCCGGCGTTCGCCCTGTTCTGCTGGGTGAGGAAGTCCATGGCGAAATGGATACCGCCGAGCTCGCGGCCCGGCACGTCGAGGTCGCGGGGGACACCCGCCCCTCCGGCAAGCACCAGGGCGTCGAATCGACCGCGGAGGAACCGGTAGGACACGTCGTCACCCACGTTGACGCCGCATTCGAAGACCACGCCTTCCTGGATCATGAGGTCGACGCGCTGGTCGACCACCCACTTCTCGAGTTTGAAGTCGGGGATGCCGTACCGCAGTATGCCGCCCGGCCGCGGATCCTTCTCGAAGACGGTGACATTGAAGCCGGCGCGGTTGAGCACGTGCGCCGTCGCCAAGCCGGCCGGCCCGGACCCGATCACGGCCACGCGTTCCCGCCGGCGTGTGGCGGGCGGCTGTGGTTTGAGGTAGCCGCGCTGGAAACCGTGCTCCACAATGGCCAGCTCGATCTTGCAGATGTTCACCGGGGGCCTGATCAGGCCAAGGACGCAGGCCGTCTCACACGGAGCGGGGCAGACGCGTCCCGTGAACTCGGGGAAGCAGTTGGTCTGTAGCAGGATATCGAGGGCTTCGCGCCAGCGCCCGTAGTACGCGTGTTCGTTGAACTCCGGGATGGTGTTGGAGAGCGGACAGCCGGTGGCCGACGCGTGGCAGAAGGGGGTGCCGCAGTCCATGCAGCGGGCAGCCTGCTGATGGATCTCGTCCTCAGTCAGAGGTATGTCGACGGCCTTGTAGTCGCGCACGCGTTCAGCGGGCGGCCTGTATGAGACATCTATGCGATCTTGTTCGAGGAAGGCGCGTTCTCTAGACATGGCGCATCAGTCCCTCACCTGTTCGCGTTCCACGGCCTCGTCTTCGCGGCTGAGGGCTCCCAGAGCCCGCTTGTAGTCGGTGGGGAAGACCTTCACGAAGTGGGGCATGCATGAATCCCACTCGTCCAAGATGTGCTGCCCACGGGCGCTCCCCGTGTGTTTCACGTGCTGCTCGATCATGCACTTGAGTTCGGCCTGGTCTTGGGGGTCGGTCATGAGCTCCAAGTCGACCATGCCGAGGTTGCAGCGCTCGTCGAAGAGGCCGGTCTCATCGTAGACATACGCGATGCCGCCACTCATACCGGCGGCGAAGTTGACGCCGGTAGGGCCGAGGATGGCCACGCGCCCACCGGTCATGTACTCGCAGCCGTGATCGCCCACCCCCTCGACGACGGCGGTGACGCCGCTGTTACGGATGCCGAAACGTTCGCCGGCCCGGCCGCAGATGTAGACCTCACCGGAGGTCGCACCGTACAGTGCCACGTTGCCCACGATGGTGTTCTCGGCCGGATCGAACTGGGAGCCCTCTGGCGGCTTTACCACCACCTTGGCGCCGGAGAGTCCCTTGCCGAGGTAGTCGTTAGCCTCGCCCTCGAGCACGAAGGTCATACCCTTGGAACAGAAGGCGGCGAAGCTCTGGCCGGCCGAGCCGTGAAAGCGGAGCTCGATGGTGTCGTCGGGCAGGCCCTTGGCGCCGTATCTTCGGGCGATCCGGCTTGATGCGAGCGTTCCCACGGTGCGGTGCACATTGCGGATGGGCAGGGAGATCCGCGCCGGTCTCTGCGTAGCGATGGCCTCTTCCACATCTGTGATGAACTGGTTGTCGAGAGCACCCTCGAAGTCGTGCGCCTGACGGGTGGTATTGCGCATCTCTTGCGGCTGAGCGTCGGGCCGGTACAGGATCTTCGAATAGTCCAGACCCTTGGCCTTCCAGAAGGTGATGGCGTCATTGGTCTCCAGGAGGTCCGACCGCCCCACGAGGTCGTCCAAGCGGCGGATACCCAGCCGGGCCATGTGCTCTCGGATGTCGCGCGCCATCATGGTGAAGAAGTTGACCACGTAGTCCGCCCGGCCCATGAAGAGCCTGCGGAGCTCCGGGTCTTGGGTCCCGACGCCCACCGGGCAGGTGTTCTTGTGGCAGGCGCGCATCATGACGCAGCCCAGCACCACCAGGGCGGTGGTGGCAAATCCGAACTCCTCGGCTCCCAGCATCGCAGCGATGACCACGTCGCGCCCGGTCTTGAGCTGACCGTCGGTCTGCAGCCGCACCCGGCTGCGCAGCCCGTTCAGCACCAACGTCTGCTGGGTCTCGGCGAGGCCCAACTCCCAGGGTGCGCCGGCGTGACGTCCGGAGGAGAGGGGCGCGGCGCCGGTGCCGCCGTCGTATCCGCTGATGAGTATCACGTCCGCCTGGGCCTTCACTACGCCCGCCGCGACCGTGCCCACGCCCACCTCCGACACCAACTTGACCGAGACGCGGGCATCGGGATTCGCACAGCGCAGGTCGTAGATGAGCTGCTTGATGTCTTCTATGGAATAGATGTCATGGTGCGGCGGGGGAGAGATCAGACTGACGTAGGGCGTGGAATGCCGTGTCTTGGCCACCCAGGGGTAGACCTTGGTGCCGGGTAACTGCCCGCCCTCACCGGGCTTGGCGCCTTGTGCGATCTTGATCTGTAGCTCCCGGGCGTTCACCAGGTATTCGGCCGTGACGCCGAAGCGGCCACTGGCGATCTGCTTGATCGCGCTACAGCGATTGTCGCCGTTGGGTAGGGGCACGTAGCGCGCCGGGTCTTCACCACCCTCGCCGCTGTTGCTCATGGCTCCGAGACGGTTCATGGCGATGGCGAGCGCCTCGTGGGCCTCCTGGCTGATGGAGCCGAATGACATGGCGCCGGTCATGAAGCGCCTGACGATCTCCGACTCGGGCTCCACCTCCTCGAAGGGGACCGGCTCGGTGTGCTTGAACCGCAGCAGGCCCCGCAACGTGCTCTGCCGATGCTCCTGATCGTCGATGAGCGCCGCGTAGCGGCGGAACAGATCGTAGTCGTTCTTGCGCGTCGCCTGTTGGAGCAGGCAGATGGTCTCGGGGGTCCAGAGATGGCGCTCGCCGTCTTTGCGGAGCGAGTAGTGTCCGCCGCTGGCGAGCACCTTGGGCGCCACGTCTTCCTGTTCGTGCGCCGCCTGGTGTCGTGCGCGTGCTTCGCACGCGATCTCCTCTAGGCCGATCCCCCCGATGCGCGACGCGGTGCCCTCGAAGTAGGTGTTGACGACGTCGCGGTTGAGTCCCAGCGCCTCGAAGACCTGGGCGCCGCGGTAGCTGCGCAA